>CAZFUH010000016.1:0-23012 GCA_964522235.1 uncultured Rhodanobacteraceae bacterium | reverse complement strand
AACAGAGCAGCTTGAATCGAGCTTCTTGGCGTCCGGTCGCAGGGGGCAGGTTCAGGTTGCTGCGCGTGGCCCCTCGCGCGGTCGTTTGCCGTGGGGAAAGTAACCCGGGGAATTCCGGAACTCGAAAAGGCGCGCGACATGGCACGGTACCCGCTTCGACCGATCCTCGGCATGTTCTGGTTGTTGATGGCCTGGCTCTCATTTCCAGCCGCCGCGTCGAACCATGCGGTGGTGCAGCAGCTCAGCGCGGTCGCGTCCGGCCAGGGCGAAGCGGGCGGACTGTTCGGCTGGTCGGTCGCGGTCGATGGCGACCTCGCGGTGGCGGCGGACGTGCGCGTTTCAGCCGGCCTGCCGGCACGTATCCGCACCTATGCGCGCACCGGTACGAACTGGGTCTATCAGCCCGGACAGGACATCGGGATCCCGGGTGATTCCGGGGCGAAGCTGTCGCTCAACGACGGGACCTTGGCGCTCACGGCTTTCGATTCCGTTTCCTCGCGCGGCCACGTGCTGATCCTTCGCCATACCGGATCGAGCTGGGTCTCGGAAGCGGGACTGTCTTCGACAGCCGCGTTTTTCGATGCGGTGGCCACCAACGACCGTTTTGCGGTCGTGGGCGAATGGAGCTACGACGGCGCGGCTGGCACCGATCAGGGCCGCATCCGGATCTTTCGACGTCAACCCGCAGGAAACTGGAACTCGCAGACCCTGATACCCACCACACCGCAAGCAGGAGCGCTGTTTGGTTGGTCGGTAGCGATCGTGTCCGGTGCGATCGTGGTCGGCGCGCCGTACGAAACCGTCACCGATGGTGCAGGCACACACACGCGCGCCGGAGCCGCCTACGTCTATGAGTTGACGATCGACACGTGGAACCAGGTCGCACGGTTGATCGAACCGCAAAGTGGCAGTCATGCGCAGAACCGCTTCGGCCACGTCGTCGCGATCAGTGGCGCCGATCCCGGCACACCGGATCGCCTTCTGGTCGGTCGTGCATCCAATGCGGCCAATGCGCGTACAGGCATCGTGCGCGGCTATCGGCGCCTGTCGGGCACGTGGACACCCGGTCTGACAATAACGGCGGCCACGCCGAGCACCACGGACCAGTTTGGTTGCTCGCTCGCCATGGATGGCGACTGGGCGGTCATCGGCGTCTGCGCGAGCGCGAGCGCGGGCACCAATGCCGGCGCGGTACTGGCCGTGCGTTTCAACAGCGGCTTCACCGCAGTGAATGGCAGCATCCTGCACACCGATCCGCAGGCCAGTGCAGGCGAGTTTTTCGGCAGCAGTGTCGCGGTCGATCGTGACGGCCCGACCCTGATTGCGGGCAATCTCAGCGCCGACGTGTATGGGAATGAAGACCAGGGCGTGGTGCTGGTCACCCGTACCCCGCTCCTTGTCGCGCCTTCGCTGACGCGCGCGATCGATCTTGGCCAGGGCCTCACCGATGCGCGCGCTTCCGAGGTCGCTGTCGATGGCGACACGGTCATCATCGGTGCGCGCGGCGAAAACGTCGGCATTCAGCACGGTCGCGGCGCAGCCTACGTGTACCGCCGCCAGGCCAATGGCGCGTACGCATTGGAAGCGCGTTTGCTCGCCCCCGATGGAACAGCGTCGGATCTGTTCGGCACGGACGTCGCACTCAAGGGCAACATCGCGCTGATCAGCGCGATCGGCCATTCGTCTCTCGGTCAGGAAGGCGCAGGAGCTGTCTACGCCTTCCGTCGCGACGGCAGCGCATGGACGCTGGAAGCGCAATTCCTGCCGCCTGCGCCGCTGGCGGGAGGCCGGTTCGGCCGGGGTCTCGCGTTTGATGGCGTTACCGCACTGATCGGCGAGAATGCTGCGAACACCACGGTACTGGAGCGATCCGGCGATGGCGCGTGGACACCGGTGCAGGAAATTGCGCATCGAGGCTGGAGTGCCCAGGTACAGGGTGATACGGCAATGCTCGGAGATTTGTATGCCAACGCGAATGTCGGCGCAGTGGCGATCTACTCGCGCATCGCTGGAACCTGGCAGCCTGCGGGCGTCCTCTCCGGATTCAACGCGAATCAGCTCTTCGGCAGCGACGTTTCGCTCTCTGGCGACCGAGCGGCGGTCGCCAGCGAGGACTTCACCGTGCCGGTACAAATCTACCGCCGCAATGGTTCAAGCTGGTTGCCCGAAGCAAGCCTGCTGCCTGTCGATGCGACCGCGGAAACCCAATGCTATCGGGTGGCACTCCAAGGTCCGACTCTCGCCCTAGGTTGCTGGAATCCCGCTGGGAATGGCGAGGGTGCGGTCTACGTGTTCGAGCGAAGTGGTGCACTCTGGTCGCAATCACAGAAACTCACGCTCACGGATCCGAAACCGTTCGACCAGCTCGGCAGCGCGCTTGCTTTCGGCGAGGGTTCGTCGCTGTTCGTCGGCGCCATCGGCCGCGATGTCGACTTCGCGAGTCAAGGCGCGGTTTATGTTTACCGCGATGATGTGCTGTTCGAGGATGGTTTCGAGTAACCGTGGAGGCCGCGGCATGTTTGCCGCGACCTTTGCGCCTTTGATCGCTTTACGCCGCGACCAGCTTGGACACGCAGGTGGCAGGACCCTTCTTCGCGACGCGTACCAGCGATCTGATCATTCGAAGCCATTCTCGAAAATCGTGTCGCCGCCATCGATCTCGAGCGTGATTCCGGCGAGCGTGTATGAGTCCGTCAATCGCCTCACGTGCGCTCCACGGAAAGAGTGTCGCGGGCATGGCGAAGTCGACCGCGCGCTGACCCGCTCGCGGCCGATAGTCGCCGCGCGCTGGATCGACGAAGCGCGGCGAGATGACTGAATGCCCTGTTGCCGGTGCTGGAAGGTGTCGCCAAGGCCGGCAAGCCGCTGCTGATCGTCGCCGAGGAAGTCGAAGGCGCGGCGCTGGCGACCCTGGTCGTCAACACCATCCATCGATACGATGCTGCGGACCGCGCCGATCACGGCCGCGTTTCGTGCCCGACCGGAGCAGATTTTTGCCAATGGTTTTCAATAGATCGACGTTGCTGCGGACCCGCCTAGCGCTGGCCGGCGTCCTGGCGGCGCCGGCCGCATTCGCGCTGGCGCCGCAGTCGCCGGAACTGGTGTCGCGCAACTTCTTCGACGGTGGCGCCGCGTTCGGCGTGTGCAGCACCCAGCCACGGTTCGGGCCGAACCCGCGCCACCTGGTGTTCGGCTGCGGTTCCGACGACCTGGTGCCGGGCGACGACAATGAACGCAACGACGTATTCCTGCTCGACCGCCAGACTGGCCAGATCGAACGGGTCAGCGTCGACGGCAATGGCGAGGAGATGCGCTATCACAGCACGCACGGTTTCGTGTCGCTCGACGGCACTACGGTGGTGTTTGAATCGAATGCGCCGCTGCATCCGGACGTGACGCTGACGCCGCCGCAATCGTTCCTCGGCAAGCCGAACGCATTCGTCCGCGATCGGTTGACAGGCGACGTCGAGCTGGCCAGCCGCGACATCGCAGGTGGGGCGATGTTTCAATCCTCGCTACTGGATGCGGCGCTGCCGGACCGTGACGAAGTCATGTTTCGTACCTTTGGCCGTGTATTCGAGCCAGGCGACTGGACGCAGACTAGCCACAATCTCTACATCCGGAACTGGGTTACAGGTTTCGTGGAGCTGGTTTCCGTGGCGGACGACGGTGGTCTTGCAGACGGCAGTTCCAGCCAGGCTTCTTTTTCCGGCACTGGCCGCTATGTCGTGTTTCACAGTACGGCGGGCAATATCGCCGATGGTGTACTCGGAGTACCGAACCTGTTTCTGCGCGACCGGCAGGCCGGCACCACGACCCGCCTGACCTATCCGTGGCATGGCGGTGAGTTCGAGGTTTCGCCCGGCTACACCTATGACCCGACGTCGCCAGGGATCAGTGCCGATGGGCGCCATGTCGTTTTCGCCGCCTCCGGTCAGGAGTTCGTCGAGAACTACGAGTCCATCTATGTTCAGGTCTATTGGCTGGATCGGCAGTCGGGCGAGGTCGAACCGCTCAGTCGTGCACTGGATGGTGGGCCGTCCAATGGCTCGAACCAGCGCGTATCGATCAGTGCCGATGCGCGCTACGTCGCGTTCTTCTCGCGGGCGACCAACCTGCCGGCGCCGGGACCGACGCCGGCCATCTATGTGCTGGATCGCCTGACCGGCGAACTCGTCAACGTGACTGCGCCGCTCGGTGGGCTGCCGGACCTGACCTCGATTCTTCTCGACCTGGCGCATGACGGCTCGGCGATCACGTTCATCTGGCGGGCGACGAACCCGACGCTGCCGCCCGACTGGCAGGGGCGTCTGCTGGTGTATACGGTGGCGCTGCGCGGCGCGCCGCCACCACCGCCGGTGCCAGTGCCGGCTGCGTCGCCGCGCGGCCTCGGCTGGCTGGTGCTGCTGATGCTGCTAGCGGCCGGTTACCGCCTGCGCCGAACAGCGGTGGAGCGGCAGCAATAGACGAGCCGGCCGGCACCCGCACCCGTACCGCGAGCCTCGACCGTCAAGGTCTGAGCAGTCAAGGCGCCGGGCTTCGGTGACCGTCGCAAGGCGATGCTGGAAGACATGGCGATCCTGACCGGTGGCCAGGTGATCTCCGAGGAAGTCGGCCTGCAGCTGGAGAAGGCGACACTGACCGATCTTGGCCAGGCCAAGAAGATCGTCATCACCAAGGAAAACACCACGATCATCGACGGCGCCGGCGAGTCCAGCGCGATCGAGTCGCGGATCAAGCAGATCAAGGCGCAGATCGAGGAGACCTCCTCGGACTGCGACCGCGAGAAGCTGCAGAAGTACGGACCGACCCATGACGACTTGACCAGTGTGATCCAGTCGGCACTGGACGATGCGAACGACGGGCTGCGCAACAACGGTGTGAACTCGATCACATTCTCGTTGCGTGAACCGGAGTTTATTCCGAATCCTCCCTTTGGAATGGCTCCATAGGGGCGATCGTTGACACTGGGTCTTTGAAGTGCCTATATTGTGTACCTGAGGTCTTTTGTACCCAACCGGCCACGCGGCCCAGGCGAGACGTTCGGCGCAGCGGGCGTGGCGGCATCGCGGCACCGGCAAGATGCTTCACGCAAGGGGGGCGAACATGCTCGAGATCTGCGCCGAGGCTACGGTCAGCGGGATGCGTCCGGCGGCTTCGACGCGTATCGCACTGGTCAACATGCCGTTCGCGCTCGCAGATCGACCGTCAATCCAATGCGGGCTTCTGAAGGCCGGCCTGGTCCGCGCCGGTTACGAAGCCGACGTCCACTACCTCAACCTCGACATGGCGTCGGTGCTCGGGCCGGATACCTACACCCAGATCGCCGGGCTCTCGTCAACCCTGTTCCTGGGCGAATGGCTGTTCACCGCTGCCGCGTTCGATGCCAGGGACGATGAGCAGGCTTACTTGGATGTGTGCCCCGAAATAACATCCTTCTGCGACAAGATTGGGCTTGGCTTCGAGGACATCTGCGCACTCAGAAACGAGAAGATTCCCGAATTGGTGACGGCGTGGGCTGACGACACCGACTGGTCAATGTACCGTGCGGTCGGCTTCACCTCGATGTTCGAACAGAACGTCGCCGCACTGGCACTGGCCCGACAGATCAAGAACCGGCATCCGGAGGTCGCCATCATCTTCGGTGGCGCCAACTTCGACGGTGACATGGGACCCGAGTACGTCAGGGCGTTCCCCTGGATCGACTATGCAGTGATCGGCGAAGGCGACGAAGTCCTGCCACGCCTGCTTGACTGCATCGCATCCGGCCGCAGCGCGGAGGGGATGAAGGGCGTGACCTGCCGTCGCGGGGACGAGGTCGTCGACGGCGGGCCTGCGCCGAAGGTCCTGCGCATGGACGATCTGCCCGAGCCGGACTTCGACGAGTATTTTACGGCCCTCTACCGAATCGGACGGGAGAAGGTACTCGGCCTGTCGCCACCGTTGCTGCTGTTCGAGTCCGCGCGCGGCTGCTGGTGGGGGCAAAAGCACCATTGCACCTTCTGCGGCCTGAACAACAACGGCATGACGTTTCGCTCGAAGTCGCCGGAACGGGTCGCACAGGAGCTGCGCCGGCTGTCGTCGCGATACTCGATTGCAAACTTCGCCGCCGTCGACAACATCATGGACATGAGCTACCTCGACAAGCTCTGCCTCTCGTTCATAGACGACCGAATCGACTATTCGATCTTCTACGAGGTCAAGGCGAACCTGACCCGTTCTCAGTTGCACACCTTGTCCCGCGCCGGCATCACGGCGATCCAGCCCGGCATCGAAAGCCTCAGCAGCCACATCCTGTCGTTGATGCGGAAGGGCTCGACGATGATGGTCAACCTGAGGCTGCTGAAGTGGGCGCACTACTATGGCATACGCGTCAGTTGGAACTTCCTCACCGGGTTTCCTGGCGAGCGGCCCGAGGACTACGTCGCGCAGGCGCGCCTGTTGCCATTGCTTGCGCACCTTCCGCCGCCGGTCGGCTGCGGACCGATCTGGCTGGAACGGTTCAGCCCGTACTTCTTCGAGAAGGGGTCGCCTGTCCGCGACGTGCAGGCGAAGCAGGCGTACTCGATCATCTATCCTGATACGCTCGATCTCGAGCGGATAGCCTATTACTTCGACTACACGATGGAAGGCGCGCTGCCCCACGAGGAAAGCGCCGACCTACGTGCCGCCGTCGAGCGGTGGAAGAATCTGTGGAAGGAAGAACCCCATCCGCTGCTGGTGTACCAGCGCGCGCCGGACTGGATCCAGATCATCGATCGGAGAGATCCGAATGAGCCTCGCGCGTACTCGTTCTCTGGAATCGAGGCGCTGGTGTACGAACTGTGCAGCGACAGCGCACGCACGCCAGGCGCAATTGCCCGCGACCTGCAGGAGAAATTCGCAGTAGCACTCGGCGAGGCGAAAGTCGAAGCGATGTTGCGGACGTTCTGCGAGATGGGGCTTGCGGTCGAGGAGGATTCGCGCGTCCTCGGCCTCGCGCTCCCGGTCAATCCGAACTGGTAGGCATGTCATGCGTACCGATCGCAAGCAACCACTTCCGGCCGTCATTGCCGTGCATCGGATCGATACGCGGGAGTCGCCCGCTCCAGGCGCCGAACCAGCCCGTGACGATCCCGAAAGTGTAATCGCCTCGCTCAGCGAGCGCCTCTACGAGCTGACGGGTGAACTGTCGGATTCCGAGCTGTCTGCATTGTATCGGCTGCTGGATTCGTCGGCGTCGCCCGACGCGCTGGAAGTCCTGTCCAGCCTGCCGGCAACCGCGATCCTGGACCCGGCCGAACTCGCGGTTTTCGAGACGCTGTGCATGGAACCGGCGCCGACGGCGGGCGGGCTGCGTCCGGCGGTGGTCGTGATCATGAAAACGACCCGGCTGTGCAATCTGCGCTGCTCCTATTGCTATCAGTGGCGGGATGGTCCCAACCAGATCATGTCTTTCGAAGTCATGGCGCGCGCGATCCGCGACGTGCTGCGCTGTCCCGATGTGAGTCGCGCGGAGTTCGTCTGGCATGGCGGCGAACCCACGCTGCTGTCTATCGATCTCTACCGCAAGGCACTCTGGCTGCAGCAGCGATTCCGGCGCGAGAACCAGCGGATCGACAACTCCATGCAGACCAACGCAGTGCGGATGACCGACCAGTGGGTCGAGTTCTGGAGAACACACCGCTTCTCGATCGGGGTCAGTCTGGACGGACCGCCGGAGATCAACGATGCGCGACGCGTCGACGTCGCCGGCCGGCCGACTTCCGAACGCATCGCCCGCAGCCTGAAGCGCCTGAGACGCGCGGGCATCGATCACGGAGTGCTGATGGTCGTCGACCACGACACCGTCGCGATCGGACCGCAGCGCCTGCTGGATTACCTCGTTCAGGCCGACGTGCGCCAGATCGACCTGTTGAACGTCCTGCCAGGCAACACAGGCACAGGCAAGGCGTCCAGCGGCGCGTACATCGCGATGCCGCAGTACGTCGAATTCCTTCGTGGCATGTTCGAGGCCTGGTGGCCAAGACACGCCTCTACGATCGCGATCCGCGAGCTTTCCGGGTTGGTGCAGCAGTTGAGTGGAGGACCGGCCGTCACCTGCGTGTTCGCGGGCAACTGCTTCGGCGGTTTCCTGACCGTCGATCCGTCCGGTGCTGTCTCGGCCTGTGACAAATACGACGGCGACGAAAACTACCGGTTCGGCGACCTCGGCCAGCAAAGCCTGTCCGCGATCGGCAAGTCCGCGCGGCTCGAAGAAGTGCGCGCGGAGAACACCAAAGCAGTCGATCGGATGCGCGGCTGCCAGTGGTTCGACATCTGCCACGGCGGATGTCCGCACGACCGCTACACCGGCCTGCGCCATCTTCGGTCCGGAACCGGGGATCGCTGCTGCGGAATGGGCTTGCTGTTCGAGCGCATTTCCGAGGCTCTGGCCGCCGCCGGACGGTCGCTGAGTCCGGTCGCACGGTCTTGGCTGTCTGCACGGGCGGTGGCCGTGCCCGACCCCGTTACAAGCGTTGTCGACGAACCAAACCGTGACAACGTCCGTGAGCGAATGGATTCGATGACCTCACACCCCCAGGAACCGTAGTTGGCTGACTGACCAATCGGAGTGACGAGCCATGCCCAGCAACACGACCAAAGTCAAAGTCTCAGATATCGAAAAGGTGTCCAAGAAGCTCGATGCTTTCATGGACAAGCTGCCAGCGCAGGAACAGCAGGTACTCGGATGGATTCTCGCCAGAGCGCAGGCCGCGGGCGCTGCGACTACGTCGGTCAAGCCGGTGACACCGGACAGGAGCCGCGCGGCGCTCAGTTCATCCGTCGCCACTGCCGCAAGGCCGGCCGTTTCCAGCACGCTCGCACGGGCGGCGGGTTTGGGGCCCGGCGCGGCCGCCGGAAGCGAAATCGGCGTGACCTGGAAGCACAGTTTCGGGAGGATCTCCCCGGCGACCAAGGTGACGAAGGCCGCGTCGGTCACCAAGGCCACCAGTGTGGCGAAAAAAACCATCAGGTGAACCTGACTGTGGGAATCGATCCGGCGCGGGTAATGACCACGCCGGATCTCGCCCTGCGGGCCCGAGCCGGAAGTCGACGGCAACTACGGCTACAACGCCGCCAATGGCGAATACGGCGACATGGTTGCGCTGGGCGTCCCGGATCCGACCAAGGTGACCCGCTACGCCAGCAGTTCGACAAAGCGCCCTTGTTCGCGGCGGGCGATGAATTCCTTGAGCGCAAGGGTTACGGGCGTGTCCGCAACAACGATCAATCGGGGTCGAATTCGCTTGAGAATTCGCTGAATGCCGGATCGGGTTGCAGCGCGATCCGCTCGATGATCAGGACTCCGGCGTGCTCGGTGTCGAAGAGCAGACGCATGGTGTGCACGCTGTCGATGTCGAGGCCGGCGTCGGCGAAGGCGGCGAGCGGCACGGCGACCGATTGCAGCAGAGGTTCGGTAGCTCGCTGGTAGCGCATCCTGTCGAGCCAGCGCAGGCGCGTGTGCCGAACCGGCAGCGGTGGTGGCAGCTGGGCGAAGTCCGACAGCGGGCGCTGTACGCGGCGGCCGGTGGCGTCCTGCAATTCGATGGTGATGACGAGCGGCGCGCGCAGACTGGATGCTTGTTTGCGGTCATCGTCGTGATCGTAATCGACCTCAGCAGCGTCGTCGCGGCGGTCGCTTGCGGAATCGGTAGTGTCGTCCTTGGGTGGGTCGCGGTCGGCCTGGGCGATATCGAGCCAGAGCACGGCGGCGTCCGACAGTGGCAAGGTGCCGGCGGGCCAGGACAGCCGATACGCCGGCACCGCGTCCTGTCGCGCCCGCCAGCCCAGCCAGACACCGGTTTGTCGACGTGGCGGATTGCCGCGCAGGCCGATGTCCTTTTCGTGCCACAACGCCAGGTGCTCTCCGTCCAGGCGCAGTCCGTCGATATTGCCGGTGGTCAGGTCCAGGTCGTGCTCGAAATCGGCGAGCAGCAGGCGCCGGCCGTCGTCACAGCGGTTGACGTAGAGCGTCGGCGGCAACAGGGTTCCGGCGCTTTCGGCGTCGCAGAACAGGGCCGGCATCCGGGCATCGGCGGCAACGCTGGTCTCGACGAAGGCGGTCAGGTAGAGCAGGGCGGCGCGGCGCTGTTCGTCACCGCTCATCAGCGCGGCCTGGTTCAGCAGCCGTAGTGCCGGGCCGCGCGCGTCGGCGTTCCAGCCGGTGTTGAACTGGCCATGATTGGCGTGGTGCAGATACAGCGCGGCGCGGAAGCCGCCGCGCTGTGGGTCGGGCTCCGCGCGCACGTACTGGCGATCGCCGACGAAGGACGAGACATCGGCATCGTAGCCTCCGTGCAGTACGAAGTAGTTGCTGCCGGTGATCACGGTCGGCTTTTCGGATGCCCAGAACTGGCCGTCGACCGGCGCGATGGCAGCGATGCCGCGCAGGCCGAAGCCATAGTCGAAACCTTGCCGCGCATCTTCCGGGAACGCCGGCAGCCGGTTGAACGCGGCCGCCAGCGCAACCGCTTCGCCGCCGCGGGAGTGGCCGATCAGAACGACGCGATCAAGGGCGGCGCGTTCATGCAGGGGGTGCGTCGGGTTTGTTTGCCAGTCGCGCCAGGCACGCAGGTGTTCCAGCAGCAGCCAGCCGCGCGCTGCGTTTTCGCGTTTCAGATTGCCGAACGGACCGCCGTTGAAGAAGTTCTGGTCGACCGAAACCACGATATGCCCCCGGCTGGCCAGATGCTCGCCCAGCCAGGCGTAGCCGGGATCGGACCAGCGCATCATGTCGTGGTTGCCGTGTACGACCAGGACCAGCGGCAGCGGTCCGGAGCCGCCCTCGGGATACCAGACCCGGCCGTTCAGCGGCACCGAATCGAGTCCGAATCGCCACCAGCGCTCGCGCAGGCGCACGAACCAGCCATCGGGCTGTCCGAGCATGCGCCGGGCATCGACCGTCGCGCTGGTCCACGCGGCGTCGTCGGCAAACTCGGGCCGGCGGCGATCGGTACCACTGCCGTAGCTGAGCTGTTCGACCGGGTACGGGCCGCGTTCGAGCAAGCCGGCATAGGCCTGGCCCGGGTGCGTCGGCGTACGGATCAGCGCACGGGTCGGGTCGTCGCCGGCACCATCGCCGATCAGCCACGCAGCGACCGCGGCGAGCAGCAGCAGGGACGGCACGCCGCCGGCGAAGGCGAGCAGCGGCCGTCGACGCAACAAGGCGGTGGACGCGCCGATGACTATGATCGCCAGGCCAAGACCGAGACCGACCGGAAGCGCAAGCGCTGGCGGCAACCCGGAGGGCAGGGCGAGCACGACCAGCACCAGCGCTGCAGCGAATCCGATCGGCGTCCCGTGTCTGAGCAGGACGGTGAGGGTGCCGCGCAGCAGGCTGACCGAAAGTCGTGCCAGAACCAGCAGCAGGCCGGCCAGCAGGGCGCCGGCGACTGCATCGGCAAGGCTGCCCAGACGCAATTGGAACATGGTCGCACCGATCCATGCGCCGGCGCCGACGACGGCCGCAGTCGCCGCGTAGCCGATCCAGCGTGCAGTCGCAGCGGTCGGCTGCAGAGCGTCGAGACGGCGCCGGATCCAGGTCCGTAGGCGGGTGGCGCGTTGACGCCAGCGCGCCCGCAATGCGGTGAAGCGTTCGAGTCGAGTCACTTTCGTCTGCTCCAGGCGTGGAAGCCAAGTCTTCAGCGTCATCGTGGTGGATCGCGGCAGGCTTGTGCAGGGCTGAAAGTCACTATCCGTGTCCAGGCGATTGAGAGCCTGCGGTTCGGAGTGCACACGGCAATCGGATGGCGTTCGCGGTTGCATCGTTCGACGTCGCCTGCTGACAGCTGAATGGCAACGACGTCGGTCGGGTCCGCGGCAGGAACCGGCAGGCATGATGTCGAGCATGATCGGTGACGCGACATGAATCGACGTTGCGCCGGCCCCGGCTTGTGCGGCGCAATTCTTGCCGGATTGCTTGCAGCGACTGCGCTGGAGGCTTCGGCACGCACGGTCTATCGCTGCGTTCTTGACGGCACGGTCAGCCTGGCGACGGCGCCGGAGCCGGAGTCACAATGTGAGGCGCACGAAATCGATGACGACGATCCGCGGGCGCCCAACCTCTGGGGCTCGCTCGGAGACTTCACCGGTACGCTCTATGCGGTGGAACGAGACGGTCGGACCATGTACAGCACGCGCGCGCTGGCGGGTGCGACCCGGGTCTTGAACTTCAGCGTTCGTACGCCGCCGGCGTCGCCGGCGCATCCGGGTCTGGGCACGGTCGGCCGACCGCGACTGGATCGATTCGACCGTCAGTTCAAGGAGGCGGCCAAGACAACCGGCGTCGACGATGCCTGGTTGCGCGCGATCGCCCACGCTGAGAGCTACTTTGATCCCGACGCGGTGTCGGTCAAGGGAGCGATGGGCGTGATGCAGCTGATGCCGGACGTGGTCAGCGACTACGGTGTCGAGGATCCGTTCGTGGCCGGGCAATCCATTGCCGCTGGTGCCCGGCATCTGCGCTATCTGATCGATCACTTCGCCGGTGATCTGACCCTGGTCGCAGCGGCCTACAATGCCGGCATCGGCGCGGTAGGCGAATATGGCGGCGTGCCGCCCTTTCCAGAGACTCGTCACTACGTCGCCAAGGTCCATGCGCTGCACGCGCGTTATCGAAGCGCCATGGGCTTGCCGGCTCCAGCCGCGAGCGAGCGGCCAGCCATTTCGACCGCAAAATAGACACGCCGCGGTAGGCGCTTTGCGCTCGTAGCAGCGGACCTCGACTCCAAGGCGGACAGCTCCCGCATCAAGAGCGGATCGCGTCGCGGCGACAGTGCGGCGGTGATCACAGTCATCATCGAACCATCATCGATTCATGGCGAGTTCCGAACGACGTTCGATCTGCGTCGCGGCAGCATCTGCTCGGCGCGACCAGCACTTGGTCGGCAGCCCCGGCCTTCTGTCCGTACAGCGACGCGGAGGCAGCGGGATCCCATCATCACAATCAAAGAGGGGAACGTCATGTTGAAATCAAACCTGCTCGCAGGGATTGCGCTACTTGCCCTGGCAGGCGCAACGCAGGCGGCGCAGTCCGACTACGCCGAAGATGTCTATCGCGAATACGCCGCGGCCAGTGGCGGCGCGATCTCGTTCAGCATCAAGACCATCGAGTCCGGACCGCTGACCGAACTGTCGGGTCTGCCGGTGTCGCATTTCACCGGCACGCCGGACTACATCGTGATTGCCGACAACGCAGGCCTGCATCTGGAGAACCTCCTGGTCTTGCCGGTCGACCAGGTCAAGACCGGCTACCTGGCGGACCTGGACGCGACGGTCGACGGCTTTTCCGAGGTCGGCTTTCCGGTTCGCCTCGGCCAGTACCGCTTGTTGCAGGTGCAGATCACGGCCGGTGACGACGAGCGCGAACACGTCTCGTTGGAGGCCTGCTGGGCGAGTCAGGGACACTGCGTGGTGTTCGATCCGGCGATTGAATTTCTTGACTCGGAAGTCAACAATCTACGAGCGCTGAGGGCCGAGGGCTGGGCGCCGCAGGTGTTCGAGGAATTGGCCGACTGGAGTCTGTTGCCTGAGGATGGCCAGACCATCAGCGCCCGCTGTGGCCTGGCATCGAACCCGAATGCGATCGCGAAGTGGACGACCTGGGCGCGGCGGACGCGGACCTACAAGAATCTTCTCGGCATCACGATGGTGCAGAAGACCATCGGTGAGGTGCGGACGGGTGTGCGTTGCGATTCCAGCTGTCGCCCGGTGCCTTATGGCCATTCGCACAGCTCGTCGGCTTGGGCGAACATTCCGTTCAGCGTCGCCTGCGGCGCCGCGTCCCGCGGCGGCACAAGCGGCAGCACCGGTCGCTACGCCGGGCGTTCGGGCTGCGCCCATCGCACTGTGCTCGGGGCCAAGTTCTCGGCGACTGCGAAGGGTGTCGGTTTGAGTGTCGATGTCCAGATCAACTCGACCGGTTCGGTCGACATGAATGGCGGCGTGTTCCAGGATTCCTGCCGTTACTTCTGATCAGTGCAATTGCGACGGCGGGCGCGACTTCAGTCGCGTCCGCCTTGCGCAGGTTCCAGCCGTTGTGGCGGGTCTCGCAATGGAGCCGGGATCGTTCGTTCGGCAGCGAGATCTTCGGCGTGCGTCAGCGCTTCGCGCCAGGCTGACCAATCGCCCTGGGCGTGACGCAGGCTCAGGATCAGGCAGGCGGTGGCGTAGTCCCGGTCCAGCGTTTCCGGGTCGCGCGCATACAGTGTATCGACCAGATCCTGGGCTTCATCGATCCGGCCTGCCGGCAGCAGGAACGAGACCAGTGCCGTAGTCGCCACGCGAATCCGGGACAGGCTATTGGACAGTTCGGCCGCCGCCAGCGCCTGGCGATACGCCTGTTCGGCGCCGGTTGTCTGGCCGGTTTCCAGCAACCAGTCGCCGCGGGCGATCAGCGCGTACGGGCTGACGGCACGCTCGATCGCGATCAGATGGTCGTCGGTCAGCGCGATCTCGCCAAGATCCGGTCGTGATTCGTGCACGGCGGCTCGGGCCTGCATCCAGGTCCATAGTGCATAGTCCGGTGCCTGGATCGCGTGCGCCGACTCATGCATGCGCGCAGCGCGCCAAGCGTGATGCGCGGCGAATGCGCTCTCGGCCACCTTCAGCGCGGTTTCCACGTCGCCGGTGTGCAGCAGGATCTGCACCCGGTAGACGCCTTCCATCATCAGCATTTGCTCCCCGATCTCGGCAGCACGCAATTCCCTCTCGGCTTCGTCCAGCAGCGCCGCTGCCTCCTGAAGTCGACCCAGGCCGGTCAGAACCGACGCCCGGCGGCGTTTGAACGAGCCGCGCCGGATCGGGTCGTCGATATGCGGCAGCAGCAGCCTGGCCCGATCCGATGACGCCAAGGCATCGTCCCAGCGCAGCATGGCGATCTGGATCGTCGTCATCGACTGCGCGGCAACAAACTCCGAAACCACCGCCCCGTAGCGCCGATAGACCCGGGCGCTGCGCGACAGCCGATCCAGCGCTTCGGATGCGTTGCCCAGCAGGGGCGATACCCGGCCCAGGTTTGCGATGGCATCGGCCGCACCGAGCTCGTCGCCCTGCTCGATCCAGATGCGGCGGGCCCGGCTGAAATCCTGGACCGCAGTGTCGTAGCGACCTGCTTCGAGTTCACGAATGCCGCGCAGGGTCGATGCCCGGGCCAGGTTGCGCCCGTTCGAGCCGCGCTCAGCCAGTTCCATCACCCAGTCGACATCGGCGTGCCACTCCGGCTGACGTGCTTTTCGGGCCAGGGAGATCCGTGCCAGCAACACCTGGACCAGGGCGGTCTCGTCGTCGTCGCTCCGAGCTCGCTCCAGCAACGCATCGATGCGTTCGCGGGCCCGCTTCAACTGGCTTTTCTCGATATCGATCTGGGTTTCGATCAGGCCGGCGTCGATACTGTCGCGCTGTGGCATCGGCAATCGCGCCAGCTGCGCACGGGCACCATCGAAGTCGCCGACCTGAACCGCTTGCCGGATCAATTCGAAGCGTTGCTCCCGCTCCGAGACCGGGCGTCGATCCTGGCCGCCGAGACGGATCGCCAAGGCATCGGCGGCCGGCTCGGCGGCGCCGATCAGGTCGCGGTCACTGCCATGCACGATGATTGTGTCATCTTCGCGCCGCTTTGCTGCGATCGCGACCCGCCAACCATCTCGGTCGTGGTGGATTCTGGCTTGCACCACGATCTCGGCGCCGGTCTCGAGCAACAGGGATCGCGGGTCATCCTCGACCTGGGCGTCTTCACCGATTCGCGTCAATACGTTCTCGATCGGGACGACGGCGATTCCGTGTCGGCGCAGTCGCTCGCCGATCAAAGCCATCACGGCGACCCGCGCCCAGGCGTACTCCGGTTCCTCCGGCAGGATTGCCGGCAATACCCAGACCGGGCTTGATTCAGCAACTGTGCCGGCGTCGGCATCCTGTTCGGCCGCCGTCGAGCGCGAGGCCATCCAGCGATGGCTGCCGAGCACGACGATACTGGCGGCGAGAAAAACCAGCAGCAATGACAGCGGCCAGATCGAGCGGTGACGCGGCAACGAAGTGGTCGGGATATCCGCCGCGGGCGAGTTTGAGCGACGTGTGTTTTGCGTTGGCTCCAGCGCGTCCGCAATCCGAGCGTCTTCGTCCAGTTGCGATGCCGGCGGCGCAACCGCAGCCTCGTCTCGTTGATCTTCGGCGACTACCGGTCCTGTCCAGTGATAGCCGAATGCCGGCACCGTGCGCAGCAGACGATTGCCGGTGTCGTTGTCGCCGATGACACGGCGGATCGCTGCGATGGTCTGGGCGATCTGGTTGTCGGAGACGTTGTCTCGGCCCCAGACCTGCAAGGCCAGTTCGTCGCGCCCGATCGCGCGTTCACGATGTTCGAGCATGTACAGCAGGCAGTCGAAGGCACGCCTGGGAAGCTCCACCGTGCGGCCATCCTGCAAGAGCAGGCGGGATGCCGAGTCGAGGACAAAGTTGGAGAACCGATATCTCATCGTCTGCTGCCTGAATCGTCGAGTGTCGCCGCTGTTTCAGCATGCAGGCAGCGACCGCGGATTGCCAGCAGCCAGGATAGACTTCAGCATGTCCGCGCCACGCTGGCGCGATGGTGAAGCCATTTTGTTACCGACGGTACTGCCCCCGCCGATGACGAGGAAATACTGTGCTCGACATCACACAACGTCGGCGATTGCCATTGTCTTCGGCCCCAGCCGGTAATGTTCTGCGACTCTCGATGCCGTAAGCATTGTCGCAGGCGTTCGAACTTCCTATCCTGAGCGAACGCGATTCGCGAACATTCCTGGGAGGGGAAGCTCATGCGCGCAGGCAAGCGTTCCGTGCTGCTGACAGCAAGCGCGATTGCACTGGTCGTGGCCGGGTGCACCCTGCGGACCGCCTCACCGCCACCGGCGCAGGCGTCGGCGAAATCCGTGAGCCTGGTATTGCCGCCGTTTCCGGCTGACGATCCTTCGCAGTGGCTGTGTCCTGGTTCCGACACGCCACCCGCGCCGAGCCCGGACGATCTTGAGAAAGTCTGCAATCAATCCAGCGGTGACCAGGACGCACCCGACTTTGCCGTGCCGTCGGCGACGATCACCGATCTCGACGGAAAGAATCGCTACGATCTGGCCTTGCGCAAGTTTCTGCGCGAACACGGGTACCGAGGTCCAGGATGGGTTCCGGATCAGCAATGGCGTCTGACCGGGCCTCTGGTCGGACCGTTTCCCAACCCTGCAAGCTATGGCGTTCATCCCGCGGTTCGGGTCTGGTATTCGCCGCAGGTCGTCCGCTGGTTGTGCGATGGCCGGCCCGAGCGACCGATCCCGGATGGCGCGATGATCGTCAAGGAGATGCGTGCCATCGATCACCAGGAACTGGGTATCGACGCCAACGCCGAGTGCATGGTGATCACCGCGAAACCGGAGGACGTCCAGCCGACTTCATGGACGGTGATGGTTCGCTCGAGCGAGATCGCCTTCGATGGCTGGTATTGGGCCAACCCGACCGCCCAGGGCGATGGCAATCCTCCGATCCTGACCGCGAGCGCGGTGACGGATCCGAACTTTTTCGGACCGGATCCGCAGCAGCCACAACGAAATCCGCACTGGTATCCCACCGGCGATCTGTTCGGCAGCAACGGGCAACTTGCCAGTGTCGTGACACCGTACAGTCTGTTCGGCGCCTATTGCCTGAACTGCCATGCCTCGGCCGAGTCCGAGTATACGTTCGCAGCACTCGACAACGCATTTGGTCCAGGCCTGCAGTACCGCCATTTCTCTGCCGCCGTCGCCACACCGACCGCCGCCGATGCTCGCGCCGGTGCTGCCCATATCGACCCGCCCGAGAACACCGGAAAGCACGCTCTTGATGCGGCACGGACCTCGCCGGCATGGCAGTTCAGCCAGCCGTTGCCGGCACCGGCGCCCGGTTTTGCCGAGTACTTCGGCGCCCTGGGTCCTGATCGTTTTGCCGATGCGTTCGCGTACCGGCTGCCGGCCGAGACCTTCGACCACCAGCTGTCCAGCGCCCACGGTCCCGGACAGTTCCTGACCTCGGATCAATGCATCGGCTGCCATGACGCGACGGTGTCGAACAGTGGTCGGCCGAACATGCTGATCGACGATCCCGACACCGGCAACGCGATCAATGTATCGCCGTATGCCGAATGGCGGGCGTCTCCGATGGGACTGGCCGGGCGCGATCCGATCTTCTTTGCCCAGTTGCAGAGCGAGACCAACCATCTTCCCGATTTCGCCGAGTGCATCGAGAACACCTGCCTGCATTGTCATGGTGTCATGGGTCAGCGCCAACTGGCGATCGACACCGAGTCGAGCGATGGCCAGTGCAAGGAGCTGTTCGCGATTCAGCCGCCGTCGGAGATTCCGTTCGGAAAACCGTTCCGTCTGGACATGGTCGGTCAATACCAGGCCGATCAGCCGCATGCGGTCTACGGCAATCTTGCGCGTGATGGCATCTCCTGCGCCGTCTGTCACCATGTTTCCGAGACCGCGCTCGGTACCGAAGCCAGCTTTACCGGCAACTGGGTCGCCGGCCCGGCCGACACCATCTATGGTCCGTTCCAGGATGTGGTCGAGAAGCCGATGCAGCAGGCGCTCGGCCTGACGCCGCAGCACGGGGCGCAGATCCAGAGTTCGGACATGTGCGGCAGCTGCCACAACATTCTGCTGCCGGTGTTCGACAACGACGGCAAACCGCATCCGATCACCGCGCCGGATGGCAGCATCGTCACCGCGACCTACGAGCAGACCACGCATCTGGAGTGGAGCAACAGCGTGTTTGCGTACGGCGACAGCTTCCAGTCCTGTCAGGACTGCCACATGCCCAAGCGTTACAAGTCGGTCGATCTGGCCGGCACCAAGATCGCCAACATCGAGTCGAACGAGTTTGCGCCGACCACGCATCGACTGCCTGATGCCGAGATCACGCTGACGCCGCGTGAGCAGTATTCCCGCCATGCGCTGCATGGGCTGAATCTGTTTCTCAATGAGATGTTTCAGCAGTTTCCGCTGCTGCTCGGCATCCGCCAGATCGACTACATGGGCGCGACCACGACGCAGCCGGCCCTGATCACGGCAGCCGAATCGATGCAGCGCATGGCCGAGCACGAGACGGCCGACATCGCGATCACCTCGCTCAAGGTCGATCGTGCCAGTGGTGCGGTGGAGGCTCAGGTACGCGTGGTCAATCGTACCGGCCACTACCTGCCGTCCGGTGTCGGCTTCCGGCGTCTGTTCATCGAGTTCACAGTGCGCGACGGCGATGGTGGTCTGCTCTGGGCTTCGGGTCGCAGCAACGATCTGGGCGTGCTTCTGGAGGGCACCAGCGACACGCCGCTGGCGACCGAGAACGGCGTCGGCCAGCGCCAGTTCCAACCGCACTTCCAGGTGATCACGCGCGGCGACCAGGTCCAGATCTACCAGGAGCTGATCAAGGATTCCGACGGTTTCCTGACCACTTCGTTCCTGCGTCGGGTCGAGCCGGTCAAGGACAACCGCCTGCGGCCGCGCGGCTTCGATCCCAAGCGTTTCCTGGCCGATCCGTCGCCGTTCATCCAGATCCTCGGGCATATCGATGGCGAAGCCGCGAACGACCCGCACTACTACGACCCGGCCCTGACCGGTAACGATGAGTTGATTTATCGCTTCACGCTGCCGCCGGACCGTGCCGCGCGCATCGCCGAGGTCGGCGCCGTGCTGTTCAGTCAGAGCATTCCGCCGTTCTACTTGCAGCAGCGCTTCCACGATGCCGAGGTCGGGCCGGCCAAGCAGGACCAGATTCGCCGTCTGTACTATTTGACCAGTCACCTCAACACCGGCGCAGACTCGCGCATCGCCGGCTGGAAGCTGCGTGTCGCTGCCGCTCAGGCCAGGCCCTGAGCGACGCACTACATTAAGGACAGGTGCGCGGTACGATCCGGGTGACCACGCGCTCGCCGGCCTCGAACAGTCCAGGGATCGGCGCGATGATCATGCGTGCGTTGTTGCAGTCATTGAACTCCAGGGTGATCGTGCCGAACGCGATCCGTTCGATCGCATCGGGGTCGAAGCCTGGGCCGTAGTCGCCGCCGCGGGTGAAGTGCATGTCGTTGAACGCAACCTGGTTGCCGCTCAGCGCGCCGGTCCCGATCAGCCAAAGCTGCTTGCCGTCCCGATACGTGTAGTACGTCAGTACGATGGTTCCACCATCACCTTCCTGGGCCAGTTGGATGCCTTCACCTGATCGCGCCGGATCGTACCAGTTGCCGCTCCAACGTCGATCGGGCTGTGCGCTGGCTGGGCGTTGACAATCGATCTCGACGATCTTTTGCATGAACGAGATCCGGTGGTGGTAGCCGGCAAGATTCGGCAGAAACTGCAGTTGCGCCTGGTTGCAATCCAGGATCTGCATCCGGACGCGGCCCCAGGCGATGCGTTCAACGTCGTCGGGATCAAACGCAGTGCCGAAATCGGCCCCCATGGTCAGGTGGACATCATTGAAATCCAGGCGGTCGCCGCGGCGCCGCCCGGTGCCGAGCAGCCACACCTGATCGCCGTCGAGATAGGTGTAGCAGGTCAGGATCCAGGTTTGTTCATCGCCCTCCAAAGTCAGCTGACATCCTTCGCCGGAGCGCGCGGTGTCGTACCAGTTGCCGGAAAGCTGGCTCTGCTTGGCCTCCATGTCCGGCCAGCCCAGATCGTGCAGCGGGGCGGCGGCCAGCTCCAGAAAGCCCTGCAAATGGCTGCTGCTGCCGACGCTTGAACTCATCAGCAAAGAAGGCAGCATCTCGTTGCTTGGATGAACCACATTGACCGAAACTCTCAGTGTGCTTTTGGCATCCATGATCAGCTTGCCATCGTTGCTGCCGACTGGTGGCTGAGTTTCGTCGTAGGCCAAGGTAAGCCACTGCGGAGGATCGCCAATCAACATCTCTCCGTCGGCGCGGCTGAGCGACCAGTAGGGTATGAGCACAGCCTCCTGGATGAAGATCTGTTGATTGCGGGCAAGGGCGCCGGCATCCGGCTCCAGGTTGTCGGCGACCACGACCGCTACGGCGCCGGCATCGTGGACATGACGCCATTTCGTGTTGAAGGTGCAGCCGCCGCGAGTGACCAGGACGATGCGGTTGCTGGCTTCGCTGGTATTGGTCAATGGCTGGCAGCCGTCGGTACGGGCGCGATCGCTTCCGGCCGGGGTATCGGTGCCGTTGTCGGCAACAGCGAAGCGTGCGCGCAACCCGCTGCGCGGAGGGAATGGCCTCAGCCCGTGGACCAGGGCCGGGAATCGGTCCAGACCGGCAATCGCCGGCTCGATCAGAATCTGACCCGGCGGCAACAAGTGTTCGGTCATTGCTTCGATCGTGCGCGCGCCGGTCCAGACCAGGTCCGGCTCGGACACCGCCGACGCGGCACGTTCGGCGGCACTCATCTGGCGCCAGCTACGTTGCTGCGAGGCGCTGAACAGGTGGCCTGAATAGGCCGACGGACGCGGCGGGTTGCCAAAGAAGGTGCCGGTTTCGGAGTCGGTGAAGGAATCAAAACCCAGGCCGTGACCGATTTCGTGAAGAACCAGGGCGAGAAACGGCGCACTCAGAGTCCTGTGCGCCTGCGGTTTACCCAAGCCATACCAGAAACCGTCCGGGATCGAAGCAAAGCAGACTTCGGTATCGACTCGGGCGTTGAAGCGTACGCGAAGCTCGGCCGGTCCTGTCAGGCGTCGACCCGCCAGGTGGGCGGCCAACGCGGCCGGGTAGTTCACGCCCGGCTCCGGTGCACCGGAAAAGTTGGCCAGAATCGACAATGAGCTGCCGAAGCCAAGAAAGGAGCCCTCACCACAGCCGAGATCCTCGAACTGAGCCAGAACTCGGACCGGTACGCGACTGTCGATCTGAGTTGCCCAGATGTCGAGCGCCGCAGCCATCACCGCGCGTCGCTGAGCCCCGCGTGTGTTGTGCGGATTGCCGGGCACCGGGGCTACCGGCGTGTTGTCGTTGAAACCGAAACCCGGCGGGTCGACATAGATCGCCTCCAGTACCGGTCCATTGGCCAGCGCTGGCGCCGATGCAGCGAGCAAACCCAGCACCAGGCAGAGACCGCGTCCGAAGATCGTCTTCATGGTGGTCTACCTCGCCAGTGGCCCGCCAAGCCGTCGCTTGAGCAGATGCGGCGCGAAGCCCAGCGTCGAGGCATCGACGTGTGCGCACTCCAGCACCGGCAATCCGTCTGCGTTGGTGTACAGCCGGGTTGCGCTCGTCGTCGTTGCCGGGTGCTTGAGTACGATCGTGCCATCGGCCAGGTGGGTCTCGACCGGAGCACTTGCGAACTCGCGATACAGACGCAGTTGCCGTTCGACGACATAGCGCTCGATGGCAGTTTCCGGCTCGCGCACCAGGCGATCGGTTCCCGGCTCGATCAGTTCCGACAACCGCGCTTCGACGGCGCGCAGTTCCTCCGGTTCGAACTCCAGATAGCGCTTTGGATCGGCGCTCATGCCGGTGGCGGGCAAGACCATCGCCACTAGCGCGGCCCACCGGCTTGTCCTCGCCATAGTTTGCCGGCCATGTCCCAAGCCCGGAGCTGAGGTGTTGCGGCCGGTACGGTCGTCACCGGGTGCTCGACTGCCAATGTTCACCGCGGCCTCCCTCCTGATTTCGATCGGGCGTTGCAGCAATGCGATTTCCAGACGACCGATCAGCATGCTGCGTTGCAGGGCATACTCCGATCAAACGCAACTGTGACGCCGTTTGCGAGCTCGATCCGAGTCGCTGCGCCCGGCGGATCGAAACCATTCTGCATCAGTTGAAGGTCATCGGCCAGGCCATGGAGCCCTCTACCGGCGCCACCCCGTCCGCGACCTTGCTGCGTGGGGGTTGGATTCGCGGCGATAGCAGAAGGTTCTGACGGCTTTCTGGCTCGCCGCCGCAGCGCTGGAAAATTTCGGATGGCAGGCAGGTGCCGCTTGTTGACGGCGTGGTGTGGGTTCTGAACAATTCGACTGAAGTCATCCTGTATCTTCGT
>CAZFUH010000015.1:0-23254 GCA_964522235.1 uncultured Rhodanobacteraceae bacterium | reverse complement strand
TCACACCCCGCCTGCTGCGGCCGCCGATCTTCGCGCCCTCGCGACGCCGCGGTGTGAGAAATGCAGCCTAGCCGTCGTGCCGCAGGCTCAATCCAATCCTGGGTCGAGCGCTACTTCGGCCCTTCGCGAAGCCGCACCAGCATCGCAGCAGCCGCCTGCTGTTCGGCCTGTTTGCGGCTTGAGGCATGGCCGACACTGGCTACGTCTTCACCTTCGATCCAGCACTCGACCCGGAACTGTTGGGCATGATCCTCGCCCTCGCAGGACACCAGCCGGTATTCCGGCAGACCATGACCCCTTGCCTGCAGCCATTCCTGCAAACGGGTCTTGGCGTCGGCAAGTTCGCTCAGATCCAGGTTCTCGACCCGGCTGGCGTAGCGTGCGCGCAGCCATTGTCGACAAACAGCCCAGCCGGCATCGAGATAGAGCGCCGCAATCAGGGCCTCGAAGGCATCCGAGAGTATCGAATCGCGCCGGAAACCGCCGCTCTTGAGTTCGCCCGAGCCCAGATGCAGGCGATCGCCCAGATCCAGCTCGCGCGCAAGTTCGGCCAAGGTCTCACGGCGCACCAGACTCGCCCGCAATCGGGTCAACTCGCCTTCGCTGGCCTTCGGAAAGCGTTCGAACAGCAATTCGGCAACAACGACACCGACCAGTCCGTCACCGAGAAACTCCAGCCGCTCATTATGCGGCCGTCCGGCACTGCGATGGCTGAGCGCTTCGCGCAGCAAAAGGCGGTTGCCGAAGGTGTAGCCCAGTCCGGGCCAGGTATCGAGATCGGCCATGGTGTGATTGTCGCTCTATGCGGAACCGCGCGGATCATGGCCACCGGCATTCTCGGCCGGAACGACCATCCCGGCGGGCCAATGCCCACGATCCGCCGCAATCACCGTTGCCGCGCAGCCAACCGCAGCGCCCGGGACCCGGCCTGCGACGCTATTGCCCGGTGAGCTTCTCGGTACGATCAAAGGTCGCGACGAACTCAAGATTGCCAATGAACGGCTGCCGTACCTCGTAACGAACGCGAATCTGTGGACCGCCATGGGTCGTGATCCGGACGTTATTTGCCTTTACCGAGTTGACATAGCTGGTGTAAAGGCGGCGGTCGAATCGAGAGCGGATCTGGTCCGAACTCATCGTGGCAATGCCCGACTCCTTGGCCAACCCCTTCATTGCCGAGACCACGCTGTACCACTCCGAATACACCGGGAACAGCCGCATCGCCATGAAGGCGAAAAACCCCAGGATGGCCAAAACGATGAGAAAGCCGATCAGCGTAATCCCGCTTTGCCGCTCGCGCATACCCTATCCCCTTGATTTTATTTCAACGCACTATGGTCCCAAGCCGACCAAAGTCGACGGCGTCAAGCATACCGTTCCGCGTATCCCAGTTCCACCAGATCACCGAAGCGCGGCCAACCAGATTCTCTTCTGGCACATAGCCCCAGGCACGGCTGTCCATGCTGTTGTCGCGATTGTCGCCCATCACGAAGAAATGACCATCAGGCACCAGCCAGGAGGCGTCGCCCATGCCCGGCAGGACCATGCCCGGGCGTTGCAGGATCCGATGCTCGCTGTCCGGCAGCCGCTCCAGCTTCTCCTCGGCGTTCAGCTCGACACTGCTGCGCTGACCGAAGTAGCGCCCCAGGTAGTCCTGCTGTATTTCCATGCCATTGACGTAGACGAGCTTGTTCCGATAGGCAATGGTGTCGCCGGGCAGGCCGATGATCCGCTTGATGTAGTCCTGACCCAGGTGCGGATCGCGGTCGCCGAGCCTGGGGTCGCCGGGGTAGCGAAACACCGCCACATCGCCGCGCCTGGGTTCGCCAATCGAAATGATCTTGGTATTGAGCACCGGCAGACGAATCCCATAGACAAACTTGTTGACCAGGATGAAGTCACCGATCAGCAAGGTCGGCATCATCGAACTGGACGGGATCTTGAACGGTTCGTACAGGAAGCTGCGAAACAGCAACACCAACAGGATGACCGGGAAGAATGAACGCGCGTAGTCGACAACAACCGGCATCTTGCCCTCGCGTTCGGCCCGCTTCCTGGCGAACAGAATCCTGTCGATCAGCCAGATCAGTCCGGTCAGGGCGGTCAGCACGACCAGGATCAGGGCAAAGTCGATTTTCATGTCATTCAAGTCCGAAATACGTTCCGCTGCCGCCAGCTGGGCCGGCCTACTTGTCCATGCGCAGGACGGCGAGAAAGGCTTCCTGAGGAATGTCCACCTTGCCGACCGATTTCATGCGCTTCTTGCCTTCCTTCTGCTTTTCCAACAGCTTGCGCTTGCGGCTGGCGTCGCCGCCGTAGCACTTGGCCAGCACATTCTTGCGCAGCGCCTTGACGGTCGATCGAGCAATGACCTGCGCTCCGATCGCAGCCTGGATCGCGACGTCGAACATCTGCCGAGGTATCAGCTCTTTCATCTTCTCGACCAGCTCGCGACCGCGCCGGTCGGCGAAACTGCGATGTACGATCAGGCTCAGAGCATCGACCTTCTCACCGTTGATGAGAATGTCCAGGCGCACGAACGAGCCTCCCTGAAAGCGCACGAAGTGGTAGTCCAACGATGCGTAGCCACGGGACACCGACTTCAGCTTGTCAAAGAAATCCAGAACCACTTCGGCCAGCGGCAGCTCGTAGACGATCTGGACCTGTGAACCCAGGTAGTTGATCGATCGTTGCACACCGCGCTTTTCCTCGCACAGTTTGATCACGTTGCCGACATAGTCCGGCGGGGTCAGGACGTTGGCCTGAATGATCGGCTCACGAATCTCGGCAATGCTCGACAGCGTCGGCAGTCTGGCCGGATTGTCAAGGCTGAGCACCTGACCGTCGTTGGTCTGTACTTCGTAGATCACCGTCGGTGCGGTGGTGATCAGGTCCAGATCGTACTCGCGCTCCAGGCGCTCCTGCACGATTTCCATGTGCAGCAGACCAAGAAAGCCGCAGCGGAAACCGAAGCCCATCGCTTCCGAGCTTTCCGGCTCGAAACGCAGCGCGGCGTCATTCAGGCGCAGCTTGTCCAGCGCCTCGCGCAGGTCCGGATAGTCTTCGGCATCGACCGGGAAAAGGCCGGCGAACACGCGCGGCTGCATCTCCTGAAAACCCGGCAAAGCCGTCGGTGCAGGCTTTGCGGCCATGGTCAGGGTGTCGCCGACCGGAGCACCGTGCACTTCCTTGATCGCGGCGCAGACGAAACCGACTTCGCCAGGACCCAGGCGATCCTTGCGCAGACGCTTGGGTGTGAACACTCCGACCTGATCGACTTCGTGGCTGCGGCCGGTCGACATCACCAGAATCTTGTCGCCCGGCCGGATCTCGCCCTGCATCACCCGCACCAGGGAGACGACGCCGAGGTAGTTGTCAAACCAGGAGTCGATGATCAGCGCCTGCAGTCGGTCGGTGTCGCGTGGCTGCGGCGGTGGGATTCGCGCCACGATCGCTTCCAGCACCTCCTCGATACCAACACCGGTCTTGGCCGAGATCAGCAGGGCGTCGTCGGCCGGCAGCCCGATCACCGCCTCGATCTCCTGCTTGACGCGGTCCGGATCGGCAGTCGGCAGGTCGATCTTGTTCAGCACTGGAATCACCTCCAGGCCCTGCTCGACGGCGGTATAACAATTGGCCACGGACTGCGCCTCGACACCCTGGGCGGCATCGACGACCAATAGGGCGCCCTCGCATGCGGCCAGCGAGCGGCTGACCTCGTACGAGAAATCGACATGCCCGGGGGTATCAATGAAGTTCAGCTGATAGGTCCGGCCATCCCGGGCCGTATACGGCAATGACACCGACTGCGCCTTGATCGTGATGCCGCGCTCGCGCTCGATCGGGTTGGAATCGAGAACCTGCGCTTCCATCTCGCGCTCCTGCAAGCCGCCGCAAAGCTGGATGATGCGATCGGCCAGGGTGGACTTGCCGTGGTCGACATGGGCGATGATGGAAAAATTTCGGATCAGATTCATGGCTCGGGCGCCGAGCCCGCAGGATTGAAAGACAAAGACCGCCATTATCGCAAAAGCGGCCGCCCTGTGGGCGGCCGCTTCGGTGAACAGCATCAGCAATGATACGTCATCCGCCGCTCGACAGGGTCAAGCCCGCGCCGAACGGCGGACGATCAGTCGCCTTCGCGCACGGCCAAGGCCAGGAACTGGGTGTTTTCACCCCGACGGACCAGGAGCATGACCGAATCGCCGGCACCGACGTTCTTGACCGCGTCGTCGAACGCGCCGACATTGGTGATGCTGGTGCGACCTACACGCAGGATCACGTCGCCACGTTGAAGGCCGGCGCGGCGGGCCGCGCCACCGGTCACGCGCGCGACCAGAACGCCCTCGCGGTCACCCAACTCAAGCTGACTACGTTGGTCGGCGCTCAGATCTTGCAGCACCATGCCCAGACGATTGGAACTTGCCGGCTGATCGGGCGTGCTGGCCGGAGTCACCGCTTCCGGGTCGGTATCGGCTTCACCAACGGTCAAGGTGAGCGTACGCCGACGGCCGTCACGGAAGATCTCGATCTCGGCACGATTGCCTGGCGGCGTCGTTCCCACGATCACCGGAAGGTCGGAGCTGGAGCGAATTTCCTGGCCGTCGAAGCCCAGAATGACGTCACCGACACGGATCCCGGCCTTGTCGGCTGCGCCACCTGCGACGACCTGTGAAACCAGGGCGCCGCTCGGGCGTTCCAGACCCAGGGACTGGGCAAACTCGCGGCTGACCTCCTGGATCTGGACACCGATCAGACCGCGCCGGACTCGGCCATCGCGTTTGAGCTGGGTAACGACATTCTGGGCGGTGGCGATCGGGATCGCGAAACTGATGCCCATGTAGCCGCCGGTGCCGGAGAAGATCTGCGAATTGATGCCGATCACTTCGCCGTTGAGGTTGAACAGCGGGCCGCCGGAATTGCCGCGATTGATCGCGACATCCGTCTGAATGAACGGTACATACTGCTGGTTGCCGCCTCCGACGCTGCGCCCGGTCGCGCTGACGACGCCGGCGGTCACAGAGTGATCGAAGCCGAATGGCGAGCCGATCGCAAACACCCATTGCCCTGGCTTGAGGACATTCGAGTCGCCGAGTGGCACGGTCGGAAGACCGTTTGCGTCGACCTTGAGCAAGGCGATATCGGTAGCCGGGTCGGTACCGACGATGGTGGCCGAGAACTCGCGCCGATCAGCGAAGCGGACTGTGACCTCATCTGCGCCGCGGACGACATGATTGTTGGTCAAGATATAGCCGTCAGCGGAAATGACGAAGCCGGAACCACCGGAGACCTGATCACGACCGCCGGGGGGCATCCCGCCTGGCGGACCGAAAAAGCGGCGAAAGAACTCTGGAATCTCTTCCTCATCCGGCATCGGTGAACTGCTACGGCTGGCACTACCTGCCATTGTGACGGCAGTGATATTGACCACGGCCGGCGCATTGCGCTCAACCAGGCCGGTCAGATCCGGAAACCCCGCGACCTGCGCCGGCGCGAGCGCCGTCATCGCAGGCGCAGTCTGGCTGATATTCGCCGCTGGCGCCGGACCGGGGACATCGGACCGGGCACAGGCCGATTGGCTGATCAAGATGAACAGACCGGCAAGCGCGGCCTGGCGAAACGACCAAGCGTTGGATTTCATTGCTGCTCCTTCTCGGACGACAAACTGGGATCGCGACAATACGACTGAATGGGGTCGGCAGGTCGGCCTGTCAAGCCGAGCGCTGGTTGCTGTCGCGCCGAAGCGACGCGGGCACCCAGGATCAGGCCCGCCACCATGGCCAGCACCACCGCGCCGTCGCCACCGCCGAGCGCGGTCGCTGCGGCCGCCAGACCCAGGCCGAGTGCCAGCGGCCAAGCCAGGGCCGACAGCAGCGGTCGCGCATTCGCCGGCGACGTCGCACAGCAGTCCTGACGACCGCAACCACCTGCGGCTGGCGCGGGAGGACCAGGCATCGGCTTGGCTCGCATAGTTCATCAACCTTCTGCTGCTGCCGCCGATCCATCCGCTGGGACGCAACGTGCTCCCTCCACTCGACTCGACATCGGGTCACCTACGCTGCCTTCCAGACCGCGCACCGCATGCCAACGGCGCCTCGATGAAGTCGCATCGGCCATTCAAGAACAATGCCGGCTAGGGCCGTGGTTCGATCTCGGCACCGACTGAGGGACGGGGTACCAGAATGATGTAGTGTGTTGACGGATAGTGCAGCGGTGCCACCGGCGCCTGCTGCCAGGCTTCCGGGTCCGGCTGCGGCGCGAACTCGCGGGCACCAGCAGCCAGTGGCCGTGACTGTCTTGCCGAGACCGGCAGCAGCGGCAACTGCCGACGCAGATCATCCACTCGGACAGTTGAGGACTGCACCTCCGAACTCGGCTGCGGCGCCGACACCATCGCGCCGCTGTCCCGAGGCGGCTGCACCGACCAGAACGCGGCTGCGGCGACCACCGTCGCTGTGAACAAACCAGCCACCCATTGCAAACCGCCGCGCCAAGGCAACGGCCGGCCCGGCGCCGATTCTGCCGCGAGGGCAGCGCGGACGCCGGCGGCAAGGTCACTGGCGATCACCGTCTGTCCGGCCTGACTGCGCAGACAATCGCCGATCAGGTGGAAGCGCTCATAGCTGCCTAGCAGTTCCTCGTCGTGCTGCAGTCGCCGCAACAGAAACGCGGCTTCGCTGCGCCCGAGGGCGCCGTCGATGAATGCGGACAACTCTTCGCGATGGGACAGGCTCATGGCGCTCGGCTCTCAAGACAGCAGCGGACGGATGCGACGCTCGATCGCCTCCCGAGCCCGGAAAATCCGGGAACGGACGGTACCGATCGGGCAATTCATGACTTCGGCGATTTCTTCGTAGCTCAAGCCGTCGACTTCGCGCAGGCTGATCGCCATGCGCAATTCGTCCGGCAGATCATCGACCGCGGCGGTGACGTTGCGCTCGATTTCCTGGCGCAACAACTCGTTCTCCGGCGTCGCCCGATCCTTGAGCTGAGAGTCGGCGTTGAAATGCATGGCATCGTCAACGGAAACGTCATCAGTGGGAGGCCGCCGCCCAAGGGCGACGAGATGGTTCTTGGCCGTATTCACCGCAATCTTGTACACCCAGGTGTAGAACGCGCTGTCGCCGCGAAAGTTCCCGAGCGCCCGGTAGGCACGGATAAAGGTCTCCTGGGCGACATCCTGGGCCTCGGAAAAGTCTTTGATATAGCGGCCGATGACAGCCAGGATCCGATGTTGGTACTTGCGCACCAACAGATCGAAGGCGGACTGTTCGCCGCGCTGCACCCGCTCCACCAGCAACTGGTCGACGTCCCTTTCGCTCATGCGGAGCCGATTTTCCTTCCTGCTTCATGGCCGGCGAATGCAGACCGGGGTGGAGGTCGTAAAGTTCCGAGTATACGGGCGCCTGCTGAGGGCAGCGGGGAAAAAACAACGAGCCTGGGCGCAGCCGGGAAAACCACGGCATCAAAGATCCCGAGCGACCCGGAATCCGACCCGTGGGCTGGTCTCTGCGCTGCCGACCCTGAGCCGGTAGGCTGAGCGCACCTGGTCGGGCGAACTGGCCCAGGAGCCGCCGCGGACCACCCGTTGGCCGCAGCCTGGATTGACCCAGGCGCGGCCATCACTGGGCGCGCGCAGATAGCTGCCATGCCAGCAATCCTCGACCCATTCGGAGACATTGCCGATCAGATCGTGGACGCCCAACGGGTTGGCGGCATAGCTGCGTGTCGGCGCGATCCCGAAATGACCGTCGCTGCTGCCGGGGAAGGCGTTGCTCCAGCGGCGACCGGAAGGCGAACGGTCGCCAGCCGTGGACACGTTCGCCACCGGCGTCGGTGGCGGTCCATCGCCCCAGGGATAGCGGCTACGACTGCCTGCGCGCAGCACATACTCGAACTCGGCTTCGGACATCAGCCGATAGTTCTGGCCGGTCGCTTCGGCAAGCCAGCGTACATAGGCCGCGGCATCACTCCAACTGACATGAGTGACCGGGTAGGAGTCCGGCGCGATCCGGCCAGTCTCGTCGTGGCGCCAGTTGATCCCGGCGCGCTCGCGCATACTGCCGGTGCGCTCGTCATAGATGGTCGATCGCCGGACCCGTTCGGCCTCCGTGCGATGGCCGACTGCCTCGACAAAAACCCGAAACTCCGAGACCGTCGTCTCGGCCACCGCAACCGCGAAGCCGCGATCGAAGCGGACCCGGAATTGCGGGCCTTCGTTATTGCCCCGGCCTCGCTCGTCGTCCGGCGATCCCATCAGAAAACTGCCGACCGGAATGACCACCATCTCCGGGCCTTCGACACCTTGAGGCAATGAGTCGCGGAACACCTCGCCCTCGGCGTAGCCGCCATAAAGACGAACATTGCGAATGCGGTCCCGGACGATGCCGACGCCGCCGGCTTCCGGGTCGATTTCCAAGGCCTGGGCGACCAGGCGCTCAGCCTCGGCGGTATCCGCCTGATCCAAGCTTCGATGCGCCCGGCTGAGCAGGGCGGCGGCGGCATGCGCACGCTGTTCGGCCAAGGTCGCACGGGCCTCGGCCAGGCGCAGCAGCCGCTCCGGGTCGACCTCTTCGGCACGCTCCAACATCGCCTCTGCCGCTGCGTACTCGCCCTTCTGGCCATGCTCGACAGCGATCGCCAGCAGGCGCTCCTGAACCTCGCCAAGACGGACTCGTGCGGTCGCATTGTCTGGCTCCGCAGTGAGCACCTGGCGCAAATAGCCGACAGCGTTGCGCGGCCCCTGGTCCAGTCGATCGCGTTCGACCGCACGGGCAGCCCGTTCCAACGCCAGCCGCAGCGGCCGCGCCTCGTCCAGACTTGCGCGAATCACGGTCAACTCCGAATCTTGCGGTCGCAATTGTTCCAGAACCGCCAGCGGCGCCTGCGCAGCCGGATAGTCTCCGCGCGCAAGCACGTCCGCAAGCTCGCCGGACAGCTGCCGGAGCGCGCGCTCAAGTCCGTCCCGGGCTCGGGAATTGCCCGGAGCGGCTTCGAGCACGGTGTAGTACAGGTCGATCGCGCTTTCGCCGGGCGGTTCATAGAGCCGCCCCCGCTCCAGCGCAGTATCCGCCTGTTGCAGCAGAACGGTGTGAGCATTGCGGTCTTCACGGTTGAACTCAACCAAGGTCGGCGCCCAGCCCGCTGGCGCGATCGGCATCGGCGCCTCGACCGGGTCCGACGTATCGGCCGGTTGTTCCTCGATCGGATCGGGTGCCGACGCAACCCCTTCACCGTCGCCGAGGTCCCGGCTCGGCTCGTAGAGAGCGGACTCGGCAAGGACGGTCGACGGCGCCGCAAGTGTCGGCGCCGGTGGCTCGTGGCCACGCTGCCACCATTGGTAGAGCACGGCAGCCCCGAGCAATCCGATCACGATGGAGAGCACACGGCGTATCATGCCCGGCCCGGTCTGTCCTTACGCATTGACGCATGGTAACCAATCCTTCGCCCACCGCGCCCGTGCCGACGCTCGGAGATGACGTCGTTTGGCTCAATCATGCCGGCGATCTGCTCGGCTGGCCGACGGCGAGTCGCGAACCGCTGGCGGTCGATACCGAGTTCGTACGCGAGCGCACCTACTGGCCGCGACTGGCTCTGATACAGATTGCCGCTGAAAACCGCGACGGTCTGATCGACCCGCTGCAGTTCGAGCCGCTGGCGGCAATTGGCGAGCTGCTCGCCGACCCCGACCGGGTCATTCTCATGCACAGCGGCGGCGAAGATCTGATCGCCTTGCGCTTGCTTCTTCCTGGCCCGATGCTGGGTCTGTACGACACTCAGATCGCTGCCGCGTATGCCGGCCTGGGCCTCGGCCTGGGCTACCAGGCACTGATCGCGCGTCTGCTCGACGTCCACCTGAGCAAGCAGGAGACTCGTTCGAACTGGCTGGCTCGACCGCTCAGCGCGCGTCAACTCGACTATGCACGCGACGACGTTCGCTATCTCGGCCAGGCCCATGCCCGGCTCGACCAGAGCCTGCGCGATCGCGGCTATCGGGATTGGCTGATCGAAGACTGCCGGCGGCTGGCGCGCCTGCATCATGGCGCCGAACCCGACCAGCAACCGCAACTGGGCCTGCGCGGCCTGTGGCGCTGGCCAATGCCGGCGCAAGCGCAGCTGCGGCGCATCCTGCTTTGGCGCGAACAGGCGGCGCGCGCGCGCGATCTGCCGCGACGCTGGGTGCTCGACGACGACGCCGCCATCGCAGCCGCGATCGAACCGCTGCATAGCGCGGCGCGGCTGGCGGCACGGCTGGCCGAAGGACCGGCCGGGCGCAAACGCAGCTTGCAAGACCTGCTGAACGAGATCGAACGGCCTCCGGATGACGGGGAAATTGCCGCGACGGTGCCGATCCAGCCGCCATTGGAGTGCGAACTCAAGCAAACCGTCAAGCAACTCCGGGACCGGATCGAAACCGAAGCGCAGCGGCTGGATCTGCCGCCCGGATTGCTGTGTCCGCGCCGGGCGCTGGAGTCGCTGGCACGCGGCGACGGCTGGCCAGCGGAACTTGAAGGTTGGCGCAGCGAGCTGCTGCGACCGATCCTGGAGTAGCGCCTGCGAAGCCAATTTTGCTAAAACCCCGCGACCGTGGCAGAATCCCCGCCTTCGTTTGCGCCCCCCTCCTAAGAACGCGGCTGTCACCGGATGTCGAAAGACGATCAAATCGAAATGGAAGGTACGGTCCTTGAGACCCTTCCCAATACCACGTTCCGCGTCAAGCTGGACAATGGCCACGTAATTACCGCCCATATTTCCGGGCGTATGCGCAAGCACTACATCCGCATCCTGACGGGCGACAAGGTCAAGGTTGAAATGACCCCGTATGACCTGAGCAAGGGTCGGATCACCTATCGCATGAAGTAAGCAGGCGCGGCCGCCGGCCCATTCTGTCGCGACGGTCGCCTGGCCTCATCACTTCGTTGCTGCACTGCACTCCTCATGAGTGCAGTTCACTCGCCCGCCTGTCCTCAGTCCGATCCCGGCATATGCCGGCACACGATCCGGTTTCGACCACGATTGGAGACGACACCCGATACGTGGACTGGAGATGGCCTCAGACCTTCCAGGACCCACCGCGGCTTGCGACGGTAGACCTTTTCGTTGGCGGCAGCCGTTCATGCAGCCTCTACGAACATGACGCATCGCCGCAAATCGGCGATAATGCATGAGTTTCCAGCATCGCCCGCTCCATCCCGCCAGCACAGGCGCTCCAATCCGGCTTCCGCCGGCGCTCGCGCGGAATGCAGCTCTCGCAAACCCAAGCTATCCGCCAGGAGTCCGAAATGACCGATTCCTTCGCCACGCGCGCCCAGCTCGACGTCGCCGGCAAGAACTACACCTACTACTCGCTGCTCAAGCTCGGTCAACGCTTCGATCTCAAGCGCCTGCCGTACTCGATGAAGATTCTGCTGGAAAACCTGCTGCGCAACGAAGACGGCGGTCAGACCGTAGGTCCCGAGCACATCGAGGCGGTCGCGAAATGGGATCCACACGCCGAACCGGAGACCGAAATCGCGTTCATGCCGGCACGCGTGGTGCTGCAGGACTTCACCGGAGTGCCGTGCGTCGTCGACCTGGCCGCGATGCGCGATGCCGTGGTCAAGCTCGGCGGCAAGCCGGAGCAGATCAACCCGTTGATTCCATCTGAACTGGTCATCGACCATTCGGTCCAGGTCGACGTATTCGGCAAGGCGGAAGCTCTGGATCTGAATGGACAGATCGAGTTCCAGCGCAACCAGGAGCGCTACAGCTTCCTGCGCTGGGGGCAGAAGGCATTCGACAACTTCAAGGTCGTGCCACCGAACACCGGCATCGTGCACCAGGTCAACCTGGAGCATCTGGCACGCGTGGTGATGACCGGTGAGCGCGATGGCGTACTGCTGGCCTATCCGGACACCGTATTCGGCACCGATTCGCATACGACGATGATCAATGGCCTGGGCGTACTCGGCTGGGGTGTCGGCGGCATCGAGGCCGAGGCAGCGATGCTCGGACAACCCAGTTCGATGCTGATTCCCCAGGTCGTCGGCTTCAAGCTCACCGGCCGCCTGCCCGAAGGCGCCACCGCGACCGATCTGGTGCTGACCGTGACCCAGATGCTGCGTTCGCTTGGCGTGGTCGGCAAGTTCGTCGAATTCTATGGCACTGGCCTGGACAACCTGCCGCTGGCCGATCGCGCGACGATCGCCAACATGGCCCCGGAATACGGCGCCACCTGCGGAATCTTTCCAATCGACGAAGAATCGCTGACCTATCTGCGCCTGTCAGGCCGCGGCGAAGAGCAGATCGATCTGGTACGCGCCTATGCCCAGGCTCAGGGCCTGTGGCGCGAACCCGGCCAGCCCGAAGCCGAGTACAGCGCCACCCTGCACTTGGACATGGCCGATGTCAGGCCGTCCCTGGCCGGTCCGAAGCGCCCGCAGGATCGCGTCCTGCTCGAGGACGTACAGAAAAACTTTCACGATGCCCTGGATGGTCTGACCGCCAACCGCAAGCCAAAGAAGGAGCAGATCGAAACTCTATTGTCCGAAGGCGGCAGCCAACCCCAGGCCGAAGCCCTGGCGGCGAAGCCGGTCTCGCTGATCCGGATCGACGACAACCACCACGAGCTGCGCGACGGCTCGGTCGTGATTGCGGCGATCACCTCCTGCACCAACACATCCAATCCAGCGGTGATGCTCGGTGCCGGCCTGCTTGCGCGCAATGCCGTGGCCAAGGGCCTGAAGGCTGCGCCCTGGGTCAAGACCTCGCTTGGACCGGGTTCCCTGGTCGTCACCGACTACCTGCGCAAGGCCGGGCTGCTGGACGATCTGGAGAAGCTCGGCTTCTTCGTCGTCGGCTACGGCTGCACCACCTGCATCGGCAATTCCGGCCCGCTGCCACAGGCAGTGTCGGCCGGGATCGCCGAGAATGACCTCGCCGTCGCCTCGGTGCTGTCCGGCAACCGCAATTTCGAGGGCCGTGTACATGCCGAGGTCAAACTCAACTACCTGGCCTCGCCTCCGCTGGTGGTCGCCTACGGCATCGCCGGTACGGTCGATATCGACCTGACCCACCAGCCGCTGGGTACCGGCAATGACGGCAAGCCGGTTTATCTCAAGGACATCTGGCCGAGCAACAAGGAGATTGGCGACTTCATCGCCGCCACCGTCGGGCCGGAGATGTTCAAGCAGAACTATGCCAACGTCTTCGCCGGCGACAGCCGCTGGACCAGCATCGAGTCGCCCGATGGCGAGATCTTCGCCTGGCAGGATTCCTCGACCTACATCAAGAACCCGCCGTACTTCGACGGCATGTCGATGCAGGTTGGCAGCATCGACGACATCCACGGCGCCCGTGTCCTCGGCTTGTTTGGTGATTCGATCACCACCGATCACATCTCACCAGCCGGCAACATCAAGAAGGACTCGCCGGCAGGCCGGTTCCTGATCGAGCGCGGTGTGCAACAAGCTGACTTCAACAGCTACGGCAGCCGTCGCGGCAATGACGACGTCATGGTTCGAGGCACATTCGCGAACATCCGAATCAAGAACCTCATGCTCGGCGGCGAGGAAGGCGGCAACACCCTGTACTTCGGCAAGGGCGGCGGCCAAGGCGAGAAGCTGGCGATCTATGACGCGGCCATGAAGTATCAGGCCGACGGGGTGCCCCTGGTCGTGCTTGCCGGCAAGGAATACGGCACCGGTTCTTCCCGCGACTGGGCCGCCAAGGGCACCAACCTGCTCGGCGTCAAGGCGGTGATTGCCGAGAGTTTCGAGCGCATCCATCGCTCGAACCTGGTCGGGATGGGTGTGTTGCCATTGCAGTTCAAGGACGGCGAGAACGCCGAAACCCTGGGCCTGGACGGCTCGGAGGTGCTCGACATTACCGGCCTTGAAGATGGCGCCGGCAAGAAGGCGACCATACGTGCGCGCAAGGCCGACGGCGGCACGGTCGAGTTCCAGGCTCGGATCCTGCTGTTGACGCCGAAGGAAGTCGAGTACTTCCGCCACGGCGGAATCCTGCACTACGTGCTGCGCGAGCTCGCCTCGCGCTGAGCGAACCGATGCGAACGGCCCGGCATTGCCGGGCCGTTCCAGCGCATCAGAAGTCGTAGGTGCTGGTGAAGGTAACGGTGCGCGGGGCACCGTAAAAGCCGGTCAAGATCCCGAGCGCACCGATGTTGTAGCCGGTGGTCCGATATTCCTTGTTGGTCAGGTTGGAGCCTTCCAACGCGAACCGCCATGGTCCGGAGGTTTGCCAGAGCACGCCGGCCGAAACCAGGCCGTAGCCGCGCTGCTTGATCTCCTCGGACAGATCGGTGGTCGGATAGACCGAGCTCTGGTAGCCATAGCTGACCCGGCTGGTCAGGCTGCCATTGCGGCCGACCGGCACGGTATGCAGGGCTGAGATCGCGCCGGAGAACCGCGGCGCATTGGTGAAGCGTTGATCGTCGGCGATGTTGATGCCATTGCTGATGAACTCGTCGTAGCGGGTGTCCAACCAGGCCAGGTTGCCCTGCAGGCTGAAGCTGGACGACAGCTGCGCCTGATACTCCAGTTCGATGCCCTTGACCGAACCCTCACCGGCATTGGTGAAGTCGCCGAAAAAGGCCGGTGGATCGCTGCCCGGCACCTCGGTGAACACCGAAAGCTGGATGTCCTTGTAGTTGCTGTGGAAGTAGGCCAGGTTCAGAAACAGACGATTGTCCAGGAACGCGTTCTTGGCGCCGATTTCGAATGTGGTCACCTGCTCGTCCTTGAACGGCAGCCGCGAGCGGGGCACGGCGGTGGCCTGGGCACGGATGTTGAAACCGCCGGACTTGAAGCCACGACTTGCCAGCGCGTACAGCAGCACGTCGTCGCTGAGCCGGTAGTCCAGCGATATCTTCGGTGAAAAGTTGCTGAAGCTGACCGAGTCCTCGAAGTCAGCGGCGACGACACCGTTGGGGATCGTGTAGGTGTCATCGGTATAGCCGATATTGAAGACATCGGCGCTCTTTTTCTCGTGAGTGTAGCGACCGCCCAGGGTCAGCGCCCATTGCGGGGCAAAATCCCAGGTGAACTCGCCGTAGCCGGCGATGCTGTCGGTGTCGACCGTGCCCTGGGTATCGCCGAACACCAGACCGAAGAAGTTGTTCAGCACCTGACCGCCGGCCGAGCCCTTGAACCAGTACAGACCGGCAACGCCGCGGATGTCGCCGCCGGCGTCGAAGTTGAGCTGAAACTCCTGCGAAAGCTGGTCGTCGGAATAGAACGCCTTCACATCGGCGATGGTATTGGGAAGGGTGTCGAAGTCGATATTGGTCTCGGTGTCGGACTCCCGGTAGGCGGTGATCGATTTCAGATGCCACGACTCGCCAAGATTCCAGCTCAAGGTCGCCGAGGCACCGAGCATCGAGGTGTCATTGATGTTCGGCATGCCGTTGCGGACGTCATAGCGATGATCGAGCGGCTCGACCGTGGGCGCGAACGGATTTGGCGCCAGCATCCTGGCGCCGCGAACACCGGATTGATCATCCATCCAGTCGATGCTGAAGCGGGCACTGAAGTCAGGTGAGCCGAGATAGCCAAGACTGGCACGGGCAGCCAGGATCTCCTTGTCGGAGACCGGCTGGTCGGTCACAAGGTTGCGACCGAAGCCGTCGCGATTGAGCGAAGCCAGGGCGACCCGCGCCGCCCAGCCGGTTGTTCCAATCGGTAAATTGACGCTGGCCTTGGCGTCGAGCTGGTTGTAGTTGCCCAGCGCGACCGAACCGGTACCGTAGAAATCCTCCGACAGCGGTGTCGAAATGTACTTGATGGCACCACCGATGGTGTTCTTGCCGTACAGGGATCCCTGCGGTCCGCGCAGGACCTCGATGCGCTCGACGTCGAAGACGTCCAGCAATGCGCCCTGCGGTCGGGCGATGTAGACATCGTCCAGGTACAGGCCGACACCGGGATCGACGCCCCACAACGGATCGCTCTGGCCGACGCCGCGAATATACGCGGTCAGGGTACTGGACGAACCGCGCGCAGCGTAGATGGTCAGGTTCGGCACGAAGGCACCCAGGTCGCTAAGGTCCTGCACATCAAGCTTGTCGAGCGTGTCGGCGCTGAATGCGGTCACCGCTACCGGAACCTCCTGCAAGGACTCCTCACGCTTGCGGGCCGTGACCATGATCGTGACCAGCTCCGGTTCGGTTTCGACGTTGCTGGCGACCTGATCATGGTCGTGATCGACATCTCCGGCCGCCTCGCTCTGCGCCAGGACGGCGACGGGGCTGGTCAGGAGAGCGACAGCGAGCGCCAGGCTCAGGCGATTCATACGGGGCATGGTCATGACGGCGGACTCCCTCCCGGGGATGTGCTGGAATGCCGGCAGCGTAGTCGTCGCGGATGCCGGCGACACTCGTACCTTCGTACAGTGCTTTCGATCACCGGCGCGGCCGACAATAGGGTTTTCCCAGGGAGTGCCGCTGTGCGCAATGCCATCGCTTCGCATCCCGATGCCGGCGCCCGGCCAGTAGTGACTCGCGATCGCGCTGTCGCTGCCTGGGTCGAGCCTGCTGCAATCGCAGGCGTCGGGCCCGCACTGGTCAAGATCACTGCCTTGGCTGGCCGGGTGCACGAATGTTGAGCCTGCTCGGCCTGCTCGCGGGTCTGGCCCTGCTGATGGTCCTGACCCTGCGCGGCATGAACCTGTTCCTGGCCAGTGCCTTGTGCGCGATCGTGGTCGCCCTGTGCGGCGGTCTCGCCTTGCTGCCGGCCTTGGCGGTCGAGGGCCAGACGGACGCCTTGAGCGCGTATATGCAGGGCTTTTCCGGCTTCATCGCCAACTGGTTCTTCATGTTCCTGCTCGGCGCGGTATTCGGCAAGCTGATGGAGGACACTGGCGCCGCCGACAGCGTCGCGCTATGGATCACCGGCCATCTTGGCGTGCAGCGCGCGGCACTGGCGATCGTCGCGGCCTGCGCGGTGCTGACCTACGGCGGTGTCAGTCTGTTCGTGGTGGCGTTCTCGGTCTACCCGATGGCACTGAGTCTGTTCCGACAGGCCGATCTGCCACGACGGTTCATCCCGGCAACCCTGGCATTCGGCTCAGTCACTTTCACCATGACCTCGGCCGGCTCACCGGAGATCCAGAACTGGATTCCGATCCAGTACCTGGGCACCAGTCATCTGGCTGCCTGGCAGGCCAGCCTGGTCACGGCGATCTTCATGGCCGGCTTCGGCTACTGGTGGCTGAGCCGGATGCTGCGCCGGGCGAAGCTGCGCGGCGAACGCTTCGAGGCCCGTGACGGCGACCCGGAACTGACCGAGCGCAGCCTGCCCTCGCCCCTGCTGGCGACGATTCCGCTGCTCGTAGTTCTCGCGCTCGCCTTCGGATTCCATGACTCACTTGGCACTTCGGCCCTGATCATCGCCCTGGCTGGCGGTTGCATCGCGACCTGCCTGCTGCAATGGCGGCACCTGCGCGACGCCGGTGCCGCGTTTGCCGCCGGCAGCGTCGGTGCCCTGCTCGCGATCGGCAATACCTCGGCCGTGGTCGGATTCGGCGCCGTTGCCAAGGCCGTGCCGGGCTTCGCGATCGTGGTTGACTGGATCACCGGAATGCCCGGCGGCGGCCTGGTCGGCGCTGCGCTTGCGGTCAGCCTGATCGCAGCAATGACCGGTTCGGCATCCGGTGGGCAGGCGATCGCGCTGCCGATCCTGGCACCGCATTTCCTCGCCCAGGGCGTAAATCCCGAGCAGCTACACCGGGTCGTATCAATCTCGTCCGGCTGCCTGGACTCGCTGCCGCACAACGGCTACGTCGTGACCACAATCCGCGCGATCTGCGGTGAAACGCATCGCGCGGCGTACGGGCCAATGGCGGCGCTGACGGTCGCCGTGCCGTTGCTCGGGCTGGTGCTGTGTCTGCTTCTGTTTGCGTTCGGCCTGTAGTTCGAGTTTCGGGACCCGAAGCGATTCCGTTGGTTGATCCAAGTAACTCGGAGCGCCGAAGGGCGGGTCGAAAAGGCAGCACAGCGCGATCACCGTGCCGAACCGTTCGCGCGGTATGCTTGTACGATGACAACGAATTGCTTCGACGGAGCGCTGATCGAAGCGCGTCTGCTGCTGCCCGACGGCAGCGTGCTCGACGACGGCGCGCTCGCCTGGCGCGACGGCGTTCTGGTGCATGCCGGACCTCGCAGCGCCCTCCGGATTGATCGATCCGCCGTACCGGTGCTCGGTGCCGGTGGCGCTCTGGTGACTCCAGGCCTGATCGATTGCCATACCCACCTCGTGTTTGCCGGCGATCGCGCCAGCGAATTCGACCTGCGTCTGCGCGGTACCAGCTACGAGGAAATCGCCCGAGCCGGCGGTGGTATCGCTGCGACCGTTCGCGCGACCCGGGCCGCGAACGAAGACGACCTGCTCGCAGCTTCCCTGCCGCGTGCGCGAGCTCTGCTTGACGAAGGCGTGACCTGCATCGAGATCAAGTCCGGCTACGGTCTGGATTTCGACAGCGAACGGCGCATGTTGCGGGTCGCACGCGCGATCGGCGACGAGCTGGGCATCGAAGTTCGCACGAGCTTTCTGGGCCTGCACGCAGTACCGCCCGAGTACCGCGAGCGGCGCGCCGACTATGTCACCGCGGTCTGCGACGACTGGTTGCCGCGACTGGCTTCCGAAGGCCTGGTCGACGCCGTTGATGCCTACCGCGAAGGCATCGGCTTCACCGATGCCGAAGTGCGTCGCTGCTTCGATCGTGCACGCGCACTCGGCCTACCGGTCAAGCTGCATGCCGAGCAGTTGAGCAACCTGCACGGCGCTGCACTCGCAGCGGACTATGGCGGCCTGTCGGCGGATCATCTGGAGTGGCTGGACAGCGCCGGGATCGATGCCATGAGCCGGTCCGGCACGGTCGCGGTACTGCTGCCGGGCGCCTTCTACGCCCTGCGCGAAACCCGGCTGCCACCGATCGATGCTCTGCGCGCGGCAAAGGTGCCGATGGCTGTCGCAACCGATCTCAACCCAGGCACCTCGCCGATGCCGTCCCTGCGCCTGGCGATGAACATGGCCTGCACCCTGTTCCGGATGACGCCGACCGAAACCCTGCTCGGCGTCACCACACACGCGGCCCAGGCACTCGGGCTGAGCGGTCGCCATGGCGCACTCGCACTCGGTGCGCGCGCCGACTTCGTGCTCTGGGACATTGCCACAGCGGCCGAGCTGGCCTACTGGATCGGCCCTCACCCACACCCGCAACGGCGCTTCATCGCCGGCAAGGAACGTCCATGAACCGGACTGTTCTGCTGGCCCTGCAAGGCGGTGGTGCCCATGGCGCGTTCACCTGGGGCGTGCTCGATCGCCTGCTGGAAGAGCCGTGGCTGGAACTCGAGTCGATCAGCGCCACCAGCAGCGGCGCGGTCAATGCCGTCGCCTTGGCCCAAGGCTGGCTGGACGACGGCCGCGACGGCGCCCGGAATTGCCTGGATCGCCTCTGGCAGCAGATCGGCCGTCAGGGGGCGCTGGCGAACTGGGGTTTTGCACCGATCGGCAGCGGCGGACAATGGTTGTTGGCACTGAGCCGCCATCTCAGTCCGGCCCAATTCAACCCATTGCGACTCAATCCACTGGCCGACCTGCTGTCGAGCCTGATCGACTTCGAGCGCCTGCGTTCGCAATCGTCCATCCGGGTTGATGTCGCCGCGACCCGGGTTCGCGACGGTGCCCTGGTCATGTTCGGCGGCGATCGGCTGAGCCTGGACGCGGTGCTGGCCTCGACCTGCCTTCCGCATCTGTTCCACACGGTCGAAATCGACGGCGAGGCGTATTGGGACGGCGGCTATGCCGGCAATCCGGCCCTCGAACCGCTGGTCTATGACGCCCGCGCCCGTGACCTGCTGTGCGTACTGGTACAACCGTTGGAACGGCCCACCCTGCCCAGTACCGCACGCGAAATCGCCGAGCGCGTGCAGGAACTGGGCTTCTCAACGAACTTCCTGCGCGAACTGGAAACGCTGGCAAAGTACAAGCGACTGATCAAGGGCAAGCTGGCCTTGACCGCGCTCGGCCGGCGCCTGCAACACCTGCGCCTGCACTTGCTGGAGCCCGGCGAGTCCCTGGCCGAGGCCGGCGCCAAGGCCAAGCTGGACACCCGGCCAGCGATGCTGCTGGCTCTGCGCGACCTCGGGCGCGAACGTACGCAGCAGTGGTTGAATCTACATGCCGACGACCTCGGCCGGCGCGGCAGCTTTCCGGCGGACGACTAGACTGAAGCAAGAAAAAGCCCGGCGATGCCGGGCTTTACGTTGTCAGGCCTTCTTGCGGGCGGTCTTTGCCGCCGACTTGGCCGGTGCCGCCGCAGGCTTGGCCGCGACCTTGTCCGTCGGTTTCGGCCTGACGTTGCCGTAGCTGCCAGCGGCGATCTTGCCGCGCTTGCTGCTCTTGTCGCCCTTGCCCATGACCTGCATTCTCCTTAGCGTACGTGGTTGGTAACGATGGCAAAGAATAGCAGCGTCACCGATTCTTAGCCTCCGCTCAACTCGCGAGACAGCGAGGAAATGCCCGGGTGATTCGGAACCAGGGCGCGGGCGCGCTCAAGGGCGCGGCGAGCTTCGACATCAGCACCAGTGCGCACCAGCTGGCCGCCGCGCTCCAACCAGGCGCTGGCCAACTGTCGCCGCAACTCGGGCAGGGAAGAATCCATCGGGGCCATCGCCTGCAGGGCATGAATGGCATCGTTGGCCTCGTCGAGTTGACCCAGTTCGATGCGATGGACGATCAAGGTCTGTGCCCGACGAGGCAGCGCAATCGCTGACCGGCGTGCCTCTTCGTGCATCGGATCGACCGCCAGCACCTGTCGGTACAGGTCATAGGCGCTGGCGCCGACCGGCTCTACCAGATCGCCGCGCTCTTCGGCCTCGCGCGCTCGACTCATCAAGGCTTCGAGCCGCTGCTGCGCGGCAACATCGAGGGCCGGTCGCGCAAGCACGGCGGTCAGGCGTTCGTTGAGGGCACTCAAATCGTCTTCGGCACGTGCAAGTTCATCGCTGTCGGCCCCGGCACGACCGGCAATGCGCAGATAGATCTCCGCACGGGACGGGTCGCTATCGGCCACGGCATCGCGCAGTCGATCCAACGCCGCTTGGGCGACCAGGCTCCGACCCTGCACCGCCTCGGCACGATCGGGCACGCTCGCCAGCGCCTGCTGGTATGCGTTCAGCGCATCGTCGAGCCGGCCATCGGCCAGATGCGCGTCGGCGCGTGCCAGCAACGACTCGACCTCCCGCTCGGTGCGAGCACGCTGCGCCTCGGACTCGCGCTCGACCTCGGCCGGGCCTCAGCCGCACGCGCCTCGGCTTCGGCCTCGCGCGCCAGCTCCTGTTTCAGCGCGTCGGCGATCGCCAGGCGCAAGGGCGGCAGGCCGGCATGTTGCGGCCGTTCCATCGCCACCGCTTCAGCCAAGCTCTCGGCATCGCTGCGCCGTCCTTCAGCAGCGGCCTGGATGCCTTCCGCGAGCAGGATCGAAAGTGCGTCGTCAATGCCGCGCAAAGCGACTGCATTGTCGGGGTCGAGCGCGAGCATGCGCTTGAAGCCGGCCAACGCCCCCTGATCGCCACGGATTTGCCTGCGCGCCAGCGCCGACCGCGCCTCTTCGAGCAGACTTGCCAGCTCCTGGCCGGCCAACCGATGCCGCTCGATCCGGGCGCGCAATTCGCTGATCTGGTCCCCGGGCATGCCGATTTCGCTCAACATCTGGATCAGCTGATTGACCCGCGCCTCATCGTCTGCGGCTACCGCCGCTTCGGCGTCGAGCACAAGCTGGTCGCCAACCCGGCGCAGGCCCAGGCGGGCGGCATCATTGTCGGGATCCTCGACGAGCACGCGCCGGTACAGCGCCAGGGCATGATTGCCTCCTTCGGTACCGTGCCAGCGGCCATCGACCTCGGCCCGGGCGGCGGCGTTCAGCAATTCCCGTGTTTCCGAACCGGGAAAGTAGCTGCGCAACTGGTCACGTTGCAGATACAGCGCAGCGGCCGCCGCGCTCAGGATCAGAACCAGCAGCCAGACCCAGATCGCTACACCCCGGCGGCGCGCCCTTGCCTGGCGGCGCGCGACGGCACCGGGCCGCATCTCGGTTTCGGTATCCAGATCGTCAATCTCACCCAGATCGGGTTCGGGTCGTTCGCGTTGGTTCATGAACACTCCGATTCTATGGCTGGGTCGCGGTCGACTTCGACCGACATTCATGTGCCCTGGTTCCGGCAACTCATGTGACGCCGATGCGCGCGCCACGCCACACCGTGACCCTGATAGCAAGCGTACGCCAAATTCCGGGAAATTGGGACTAGCCGACGCGGCGCGCCTCCAGGACCGAGGGCAAGGCTTCCAGTCGAGCCAGGAGGACACCCAACTGCTCGACATCGCGAATTCGGGCCGAACAGGCGATCTCGACTTCACCACGATCGGCATCGACGCGGCTGTTCAGCGACAGCAGGCTGACGGATACCGCAGCGAAAATCGCCGTGATGTCCTTGAGCAAGGCGCTACGGTCGTAGGCGACTACCAGCAGTTCGACCTCGAACTGGCCGACACTTCTGCTACCCCAGCTGACCGGCAAAACACGCTCGGGATGGCGGGCAGCCATGCGCATGAACCCCTTGCAGTCCTGCCGATGCACGCTGACACCGCGACCGACGGTTACATAGCCAGCGATGGCGTCACCGGGCAACGGCTGGCAGCAGCGGGCATAGGCAAGCAGCAGGTTGCCGATGCCCTCGACCGTGACCGCATCCTCGGCACTGGGCGCGGACGGGCGACCTCGCACCGGCACCGTGTCCTCCACCGGCTTCGGTGCCTCGGATTCATGCAGTGCCCGAGCGACCTGAGACGGCGAGACCTCGCCGAGCGACACGGCAACATGCAGGTCATCCAGGCGCTTGAGATTCCAGCGCGACAGCAGCGGTTCCAACGGCCGGTCATGCAGGCCCATGCGCTTGAGCTCGCGCTCGAGCAGCGCCGCGCCCTCGCGCAGATTCTGCTCGTGGGCGACGCGCCGGAACCAGGCCCGGACCTTGTCTCGGGCGCGCCCGCTGATCAGAAATCCGGCCTGCGGATTGAGCCAGTCGCGCCGGGGCGTCGCTTCCTTGCCCGTCATGATTTCGACCCGATCGCCGGACTGCGGCTGGTGGCTCAACGGCACGATCCGGCCGTTGAGTTTGGCGCCGCGACAGCGGTGACCGACTTCAGTGTGCACGTGGTAGGCGAAATCGAGCACGGTCGCTCCACTGGGCAGATCAATG
>CAZFUH010000014.1:0-23261 GCA_964522235.1 uncultured Rhodanobacteraceae bacterium | reverse complement strand
AAGGTGTCGCCGTTGGTCGCCAGCACTTCGAATTGCTTCTCACCGTCGATCTCGGCAATCTCGATGATCGAGACGTCAAAGGTACCGCCGCCAAGGTCATAGACGGCGATCTTGCGATCCTTGCCCAGAGACTTGTCCAGCCCATAGGCCAGCGCCGCGGCGGTCGGCTCGTTGATGATGCGCTTGACCTCGAGCCCGGCGATCTTGCCGGCTTCCTTGGTCGCCTGACGCTGGGAGTCGTTGAAGTACGCAGGCACCGTGATCACGGCCTCGCTGACGCTCTCGCCGAGAAAATCCTCGGCGGTCTTCTTCATCTTCATCAGCACATGCGCCGAGATCTGCTGCGGCGCCAGCGGCGTGCCGTCGGCCTTCGCCACCCAGGCATCGCCATTTTCGTGATCGACGATCGCATACGGCACCAGGTCGATGTCCTTCTTGACTTCGGCATCGGTGAACTTGCGCCCGATCAGACGCTTGACCGCGAAAAAGGTGTTCTTCGGGTTGGTCACGGCCTGGCGCTTGGCCGGCTGGCCGACCAGTACCTCGCCGTCCTTGCCGAACGCGACCACCGACGGCGTCGTGCGATCGCCCTCGGAGTTCTCGATCACGCGCGCCTTGCCGCCTTCCATGATGGCCACGCACGAATTCGTGGTGCCCAGGTCGATTCCAATGATCTTGCCCATGTCTATCGCTCCGAAACGTTCATCCGGCCGTCTCCGGCCTCGGGGTTGTCTGTGCCGTGAAATGGGGTTTTGACTGATTTATTCAAGCGCCGCAGCGACTACGACCATGGCCGGCCGCAGGATTCGGTCGTGCAGACGGTAGCCCTTCTGCAACACGGTCAGGACCGTGTTCTCGGGCTGACGATCAGTCGGCTGCATCGAGATTGCCTGATGTTCGGCCGGATCGAAGATCTGGCCGGCCGGGTCGATCGGCTGCAAGGACTGCCGCTCGAGGACACCCAGCAGCTGTTTGTAGGTCAATTCCAGCCCTTCACGCGCCGGCCCGGATTCGCTGACCACCGACAATCCCTGTTCCAGACTGTCCAGTACCGGCAGCAGCTCGGCGAAGATGCGCTCGCCGGCATAGCGCCGTGCGGTATCCATCTCGCGAGCCAGGCGCTTGCGCAGGTTGTCCATGTCGGCTCGGGTGCGCAGCACTTCTTCCCGGGCCTGTGCCAGCTGTTGCTCGAGCGCCGCCAGCTGGCACTCCAGTGCCTCGTCTTCGAGCGACAGGGCCTCCTCCTCACGCCCCCCGGCCTCCCGGCTGGATGCCGCATCGCCGGCATCCTGCAGATCGCGTGCGTTTTCGTCCGCTGGCTGCGAATGATTCATTTCTGGCTCCGTTGGCTGGACATGAATGGCGCAGGCGCGCACAAGTCTGCGCGCCGCGCCGGGTCTGTCGCCTGTTATTGGGTTGGTCGGTCGCGATTCAAGGCGCGCGACAACAGCTGCGAAGCGGCCTGGACCATTGGGATCACCCGCTCATAGGCCATCCGGGTCGGGCCAATCACACCGAGAACGCCGAGGATGCGTCCGTCGGCCCCGTACGGCGCTGTCACCACGCTGCACTGGTCGAGCGGGCTGAGCCCGGACTCTTCGCCAATGAACAGGCGTACGCCATGGGCGTGGATGCAGCGTTCCATCAGCGCCAACAATTCACGCTTGCGGTTGAATGCCTCGAACAGCTCGCGCAGGCGCTCCAGATTGGCCATTTCCTGCACACCCATCAGATTGGTCTGGCCGGACAGCACGACATCCTCGCCGGTGCCGATGTCCAGGGCGGTACCCGCCAGGTCAATGGTCGCCTGCATGCTCGCGTTCATCGCCTTGCGCGCCTCATCCAGCTCGGTCATCAGACGCTGGCGAATCTGCTCCAGGCTCAGGCCGGCATAGTGGGCATTGAGGTAATTCGCGACCTGCTCCAGCTCCGAGGGGGTATGCAGACGCACGGTCTCGATGACCCGGTTCTGCACTTCATTGTCGGTAAACACCAGGATCACCAGGACCTTGCGCCCGTCCAGGGCGACGAAGTCAATGTGCCGGAATGCAAACGCCTCGCGCCGCGGCACGGTCACCAGACCAACGAAATGAGTTGCCGCCGACAGCAGGCCGGAAACCGAGTTCAGCAGATCCTGGGTCCCTGCCGACGGACTGAGTTCGGCCTGCAGACGGGCCAGTTCAGAATCGGCCAACGGTTTCATCTCCAGCAGCGAGTCGACGAATACCCGATAGCCCTGGGTGGTCGGGATCCGTCCGGACGAGGTATGCGGCGCCGCGACCAGACCGATTTCCTCCAGATCGGCAAGGACATTGCGGATCGTCGCCGGGCTGACATCCAAACCGGACTGCTTGGCCAAGGTCCGCGAGCCGACCGGATGGCCGTCACGGATGTACTGCGCGATCAAGGCCCGAAGCAGGCGACGGGCGCGGGCATCGAGCAGATCCTGTGGCGTACGGGCGGGCATGATGTGATCGAGTTCGCGGTGATACCGGCAATATGGCGTACCTGCGGCCGTTTTCCAAGTTTCAGAGCGGCGGCGGTATGCGCTGAATCGAGTCATGCCGGTTTGCCGTCGTCGCGCGGCCGCTCGCCGGTTCTAGAATACGCCGATGCTGACCAGCCTGAACGTTCGAGATTTCGCCATCGTCGAAGCCGTCGAGGTCGGTTTCGGTCCCGGCCTGACCGTGGTCAGTGGCGAGACCGGCGCCGGAAAATCCCTCTTGGTCGACGCCCTGCTACTGCTGTCTGGCGCGCGCGCCGACAGCACGATGGTGCGTGCCGGTCGCGAACGCGCCGAACTGAGCGCGAGTTTCGACCTGTCGGCCCTGCCGGCCGTGCGCGAATGGCTGGCCGAACGCGAATTGGACGACGATCAGGACTGCCTGCTGCGCCGCGTGATCCGCAGCGAAGGCGCGTCCCGGGCCTGGATCAATGGCCGTCCGGTACCGGCCCAGACCCTGGCCGAGCTGGCTGCCCAGCTGGTCGAGATTCATGGTCAGCACGAGCATCAAGCCTTGCTCGATCGCGGCAGCCAGTTGCGTCTGCTCGACCTGCACGGCGGCCATGAAGCCGTGCTCGCCGAGGTTGCCGAACATAGCGGCCGCTGGCTGGAGCTGGAGCAGCAACGGCGACGACTGGCAGAGCGTGCCGGCGACGACGGCAGCCGGGTCGACCTGCTGCGCCACGATCTCGCGGAACTGCAGGCCCAGGCATTGGAACCGGACGCGCTGGCAAGTCTGGAACGCGAACATCACCGCCTGGCCCATCAGGGCGGGACGATCGAGGCCTGCGCCGAAGCGGCCAGCTTGCTCGATGGCGATGACGAGCGCTCGCTGCTGGCCGGACTGGCGCGGACCCGGCACTGTCTGGACCGCGCGATCGGCGGTGATCCTGGGCTGGCGCCGACGGCCGAATTGCTGACCAGCGCCGAAGTCGAACTGCGTGAAGCGGCGTTGCAACTGGCCAGCTATCTCGACGATGCCGATTCCGACCCGCAGCGGCTGCAGCAGCTCGATCGTCAGCTTGCCCGTCTGCACGAGCTGGGTCGCAAGCACCGCCTGCCGCCGGAAGCCCTGGCGGCGCGTCGCGATCAGATCGCGACCGAGTTGGCCGAGCTGGAGTCCGCCGGCCAGCGCCTGCACCAGCTGACCAAGGACCAGCAGGCGGCGCGATCGGCCTGGCACGATGCCGCGACCCGGCTCAGCCGGCAGCGGCAGACCACGGCGAAACGATTGTCAACGGAGGTCAGTGCGCTGATGGCCGAACTGGGTATGGCCGGTGGCTGCTTTGAAGTCGCTCTGGAGCCGGCCTCGGGCGACAGCCCGGACCGACTGGGCATGGAGCGCGCGGAATTCCTGGTCAGCGCCAACCCCGGGCAACCGCCCAGGCCGCTGCGCAAGGTCGCCTCCGGCGGCGAACTGTCACGCATTGCCTTGGCGATCGAAGTTGCCGCGCTCGGCGAAGACCCGGTTCCGACCATGGTCTTCGACGAAGTCGATAGTGGTGTTGGCGGCGCGGTCGCCGAGATCCTGGGCCAGAAGCTGCGCCGGCTCGGCGAGCACGTCCAGGTGCTGTGCGTGACCCACCTGGCGCAGGTCGCGGCCCAGGGTCACCAGCACCTGTTTGTCGCCAAGCACGCGGTAAACGGTCAGACCCAGACAACGATCAGCCGACTGGGCGATCAACCGCGGGTACAGGAGATTGGTCGTATGCTCGGCGGCATCGAGATCACCGATACCACCCTCGCCCATGCCCGGCAGATGCTGGATCTAGCCGAACAGCGCGTTGTCAACGGACGCAGCTGATCGGAGCGCTCGATCCCGCGCCCTGATTCGTGGCCTACTTCGGCTTCTTCGGCCGCACGTACAGCACCAGGCTGTGATCTTCGATGACGTAACCGTGCTGATCGGCGATTTCGCGCTGCAGGCGTTCGATCTCGGAACTGTAGAACTCGATGACCTTGCCGGTATCGATGCAGACCATGTGGTCGTGGTGGCCGCCGCGATCAAGTTCATAGACCGCCTGGCCACCCTCGAAATTGTGTTTCATGACCAGCCCGGCAGCCTCGAACTGGGTCAGCACGCGATACACCGTGGCCAGGCCGATGTCCTCGGAGGAATCGATCAGCCGGCGGTAGATGTCCTCGGCGCTGAGGTGGTCATCGCCGGCATTGTCCAGGATCTCCAGGATCCGCAGCCTGGGATGGGTGACCTTCAAACCGGCCTTGCGCAGCTCCTGGGACTCCATGAATGTTCCTCATCAAACCCGGTGGGGACGGGCCTTCGCCCAAGCACGGCTAGTGTATCATCGGCGGCTTGTCATCCTTGGTCACCCCACCGCCATGCGTTTGCTGTTCTGCCTGATTCTGTCTCTGCCGATGACCGCCTGCGGCCTGCTCTACAAGGTCGACGTTCCGCAGGGCAACCTGCTCGACCAGAAGTCGATCGCCGATGTTCAGGTTGGCATGAGCAAGCGCCAGGTCAGTCTGCTGCTTGGCACGCCGGCGGTCACCTCGCCGTTCCATCAGGACCGCTGGGACTACATCTACAGCCTCAGCCGCCGCGGGCGGACACCGACGATTCGAAATCTGACCCTGCATTTCGACGGCGAGGCGCTGGTCAAGGTCGAAGGCGACCTGCTGCCGGAACAAACTGAAGAAGAGTCCCTGCTCGAGGACATCCGGCAGTACGAGCGCTACGGGCCGTCGCTGGACGATCCGGAAACCCGCCGTCGCAGCGACGAAACCGGCGGCGAGTGACGCGCAGGCGGGCTCCGGAACGAGTCTTTTTCGCGCTGTAGCGAATCCGGGTAGGCCGTCAAGACAGCCTGTGGCCATCGAGGATCGGGTAGGCTCATGGGTTGACCCCATCTGGAGATTTCCGCTGATGAGAAAGACACCGCTTGCACTGGCCCTGGCTGGCGCCCTGACCGTCATGCTGTCCGGTTGCGGCTCACGCGACGCCGATCGTAGCGATACCCAAGCGCAGGCGCCGGCGAGCACTCAGGAAAGTGACGCCGCCGATGCCGACGGCGATCACGGCGACAACCCGTTCCTGCAGGCCAGTCCGCTGCAATTTGGCTATCCGCAGTTCGACCGGATTCGCGACGAGCACTTCACGCCGGCACTGGAACAAGGCATGGCGGAACACCGGGCCGAGATCGATGCGATCGCCGACCAGACCGAGGCTCCCAGTTTCGACAACACCATTGTTGCGATGGAGCGAGGCGGCCGTCTGCTGGATCGCACGCAGCGCGTGTTCTTCAACCTTGCTGGCGCCGACAGCAACGACGCCCGGCAAGCGATCCAGGCCGACATGGCGCCGAAACTGTCTGCGCATATGGACGCGATCCTGCTGAATTCGAACCTGTTCGAGCGCGTTGAACGCCTGCATCAACAGCGTGACAACCTGGGCCTGGATCCGGAAGCCAAGCATCTGCTGGAACGCTACTACAACGACTTCGTACGCGCTGGCGCCCGGCTCTCCGATCAGGACAAGGACAAGCTGCGAGCCTTGAACTCCGAGCTGGCGTCACTGCAGACTCGGTTCACCCAGAATGTACTGCGCGAGACCAATGCCTCGGCGGTCCTGTTCGACAATCGGGAAGCGCTCGCCGGCATGTCCGACAGCGCAATCGAATCGGCCGCAAAGGCGGCCACGGACGCCGGCCACGACGGCCAGTTCATGATTACCCTGCAGAACACTACCGGACAGCCGCCGTTGGCCGAACTGAGCGACCGCACCTCGCGCCAACGTCTGCATGAGGCGTCGGTGAGTCGCGGCAGTCGAGGTGGCGAGTTCGACAACCGGGAGCTGGTTGCCCAGCTCGTCAAGTTGCGTGCCGAACGTGCACAGTTGCTCGGCTACCCGAATCACGCCGCCTATGTTCTGGAAGACGTCACCGCCGGCACCACGACCGCAGTCAACGACATGCTGTCACGCCTGGCCCCGGCTGCGATCGCCAACGCCCGGCGCGAGGCGGCCGACCTGCAAGCCGCGATCGACGCCGACAATGGCGACTTCCAGCTCGCCGCCTGGGATTGGCCGTACTACACCGAACAGGTCCGGCGCGAGCGCTTCGACCTCGACGAGAATGAGCTGAAGCCGTATTTCGAGCTCAACCGCGTGCTCGAAGACGGCGTGTTCTACGCCGCGACCCAGTTGTATGGCATCACCTTCAAAGCACGTCCGGATCTGCCGGTCTATCATCCCGACGCTCGCGCCTGGGAAGTGTTTGATGTCGACGGTTCGTCACTGGCCTTGTTCATCGGCGATTTCCATGCTCGACCGTCGAAGCGCGGCGGCGCCTGGATGAACGCCTATGTCCAGCAAAGTGCCCTGCTCGACAGCACGCCCGTGGTCGGCAATCACCAGAACATCCCGAAACCGCCGGACGGTCAACCGACCTTGATGACGCTGGACGAAGTCACGACGATGTTCCATGAGTTCGGTCATGCCCTGCACGGCATGTTCTCCGATGTGACCTATCCGCGCTTCGCCGGCACCTCGGTACCGCGCGATTTCGTCGAGTTCCCGTCCCAGGTCAACGAGATGTGGGCTACCTGGCCCTCGGTGCTGGCGAACTACGCCAAGCATCATGAAACCGGCGAGCCGCTGCCGCAGGAACTGCTCGAAAAGGTGGCTGCCGCGGAGAACTTCAACCAGGGCTTTCGCACCAGCGAATACCTGGCCGCGAGCTTGCTTGACCAGGCCTTCCATCAGCTCGGCCCCGATCAGACCCCGAGCGATGTCATCGCGTTCGAGGCCGCAGCCCTGGCCCACGCCGGGATGGATTTCGATCCGGTACCGCCGCGCTATCGTACGACCTATTTCAGCCATACCTTCTCCGGCGGCTACTCGGCTGGCTACTACTCGTATATCTGGAGCGAGGTCCTTGATGCCGATACTGTGCGCTGGATCGAGAACAACGGCGGCCTGACACGCGAGAATGGCGACCGATTCCGCTCCGCCCTGCTGGCGCGCGGCGGCAGCCGTCCGGCGATGGACCTGTATCAGGATTTCACCGGTGCTGAACCGAGCCTGGAGCCGCTGCTGATCCGGCGCGGACTGACCGATGACGCGCCGGGCCGGTCGAACTGAGCCAGCGTCCACCAAGCCATCGGCCCGGATGCTGAACCGCCCGGGTCGTGTAGTGCGTCAGTCAACGACGACGCAGACTGGCGTCGGCAGCTCGCTGCCGACGCGCCTCCTTGGGGTCGGCGAGCAGCGGCCGGTATATTTCGACGCGATCGCCGTCGCGCAGGCAGCGCCCTCCTTCAACGATCTGGCCGAAGACGCCATAGCGGTCACCAAGCACCTCGTCGGCCAAAGCCTGCTGACAACCGGATGCGTTCACTGCGTCCAGCACGGTGCTGCCGCTGGGCAGGTCCAGGCGCCGCAGCCAGACCCGTCCCGGCCAGGCGCAGACGACCTCGACCGACACCCTGCCCTCGCCCCGGACCTCATTCGGTTTCATTCGTCGCTCGGTTCGGTCGCCAAGTTCGCGGCACGGGCCGAAAAGTCCTCGACCAGACGATCGGCCAGGCGCTGGAACGCGAAGCCACCGGCCAGGCCCAGCAATCGGCTCTTGGGCTCGAATTCCAGATACAGCTCGACCTCGCTGCCGCCGTCACCGTATGGCTCGAAAGTCCATACGCCGTCCAGACGCTTCAGCGGCCCCTCAATCATCTGCATGTGCATGCGCCGTGGCGGCTCCAAGGTATTCCGGGTCGCGAAACTGAATTCGATCCCGGCTGAGCGCACATGCAGGCGGGCGGCGAGGAAATCTTCGCCGCGCTCAAGAATCTCGACCCGGGTGCACCAAGGGTACATCTGCGGATAGCGCTCGACATCATTGACCAAGTCGAACAACCGTGCCGGCGGCTGCGCGATCAGTGCCCGGCGGCGAATCACCGGCATCTCGCCGCGCGCTCCGGATCGACTACCATGCAAGAACAGGAAGACATGGCCCTATTGTATCGGCCGACACGACGATGACCAGCAGCAAGAAAAAAAACGAAAGCAAGAGTGGCGCCAGCACGATCGCGCTGAACAAGCGCGCCCGCCACGAGTACTACATCGAGGACCGCTACGAAGCGGGCATTGCCCTGCTCGGCTGGGAAGTCAAGAGTCTGCGCGAAGGCCGGATCAATTTCGCCGACAGTTATGCCCTGATCAAGAACGGCGAGCTGTACTTGTTCGGCGCCCAGATCACGCCGTTGAACACCGTGTCCACCCATGTCGTGGCCGAGCCGACCCGGACCCGGAAGCTGTTGTTGCATCGATCCGAAATCGATCAGATGATCGGTGCCGTCGAGCGCAAGGGCTACACCGTGGTGCCGACGGCAATGTACTGGAAGGGCGGTCGCGCCAAGGTAGAACTCGGCGTGGCCCGTGGCAAACAGGAACACGACAAGCGGGATGTCGAGAAAGAACGCGACTGGCAACGCGAGCGTCAGCGCCTGTTGCGGCGCGACAACCGGGCAGCATGAGTGGGCACGTTCTTGCCGGCAGCCGTCGAAGGGAGCTTCTGCGACGGCAAACCGAGCCGCCACCAAGGTCGTATCGGAGTGGGGATTGGATTGGCCTAAAATTGTGCGCTGAGTCACAGTGTGTCCAGGCCGCTTGCGTTAGTTTAGCTGTGTCTGGTGGATTAAGCCTGCGCGTCCGCCAGGCAGAATCTGGCGAAGTTCGCTCCAGATGCGCAGCCTCTCCGGGACGCTTCATGAGGCGCAATCCTCCAGCCAGCTTGTTAGCCGTTGCGGCACTGATCATGCTGCCCTTGACTGCGTTCGGACAGGGCCAGCGGCTGTACAAATGGGTGGATGAGCAGGGCAATGTCCACTACAGCGATCGCGTCGAAGGCAGTGTCGACGATCGTCGTCCCGAGCGGATCAATGCCGCCGGCATCCGAGTCGGACAGCAGCACAGCGCCCTGCCCCGTACCCGCGAGGAGGAGCGGCGTCTTGAGGAAGCACGTCGCCGGGCGCACGCCGATGCAGTGCTTCTGGCCACGTATCGTTCCGAGATCGAACTGCTGCGCGCGCATGACGAATCCCGCGCCAATCTCGAAAACAGCATTCGTACCGCAGAAGGCAATGTGCGTGAACTGCAACGCGCGCTCTCCGTACGCGCAGGCAACCCGCAAGCGCCTGAGACACTACGTATTCAGCGGCAACTGGACGAAGAGCAACGTCGGGTCGAGCAGTTGCATTCGCGCCGTTTCGAGCTGCATGAGCGCCAGAACGCCGAAGTGCTCCGCTATCGCGAGTTGGCCGTCACAAATGAAGACGGCTGAGGCGGTCCTTCGCCCCAGCCGTCTTGCAACCAACGCCTGCTCTTGCTTACAAATCGATCAGTTCGACGTGCCCGCTGTCCTGGAAACCGGCCAGCTCGCAGGCCAGCCGCGCGGTCCGTAGTGCCTCCCGGCTACTGTCGCCGCTCACCGGCGAGACACCGGCCCAGATCGAGGGCTTGGCTTCGGCCATCGCCGGCTCACAGCGGATTGCGTCGACCATGGCCCGGACGCGTTCCTGTGCGGTCACAGCATCGACGCCGAACATGGCCAACGCGTACTCACCCTCACTGACCATTCGGCCAAACTCGGGGGTCGGGAAGCCGCGAATCAGTCGTTCGACGACTCGACGCTGGGAGACGACCTTGGCTACGGCGCTGCTTCCTTCCGGGAATTTCACCCGGATCAGGGCAACCGCAACCGGTGTGCCCCTGCGCTTTCGTTCCAGATCGCAACGCTCAAGGTGTTCGAAAACGGTCTGATCGGGATCCTCGACCTCGACGGTCTCCGAGGTGTGCGGATCGACCATCTGATCGGCCTGCATCAGGCCCAGTTTGACCTCAAAAGTGTCTTCGAAGGCACCCATTGATACTCTCCCTTCCCATCGCGTGCCCCAAGACTAACCCGGCACTCGACATTTGGGGGCACTGGGTCACAAGGTTTGACAATTGTTTGCAATTCGATGCAATCCAGCGTCAATTGTCACGTCGCGATTGCCTTCAAGCGGCGATTTGGGACTGAATGTCAGCGCTGTCAAGCGGCGGAGCTCTGCGCCGCCTCCAGGGTGTTGCGCATCAGCATCGCCACCGTCATGGGTCCGACGCCACCGGGAACGGGGGTAATCCAGGACGCCCGCTCGCAGGCGGATTCAAATTCCAGGTCGCCACATAGGCTGCCGTCTTCACGACGGTTGATGCCGACATCGATCACCACCGCGCCCGGCCGGATCCACTCGCTTTCAACGATGCCTGGCCGACCGACCGCGACCACCAGCAGCTCGGCACTGCCAACATGCCGGTCCAGGTTCTCGGTAAAGCGGTGACAGCAGGTCACAGTCGCGCCAGCGAGCAGAAGTTCCAGCACCATAGGACGACCGACGTGGTTCGACGCCCCGACGACCACCGCATTCTGGCCATAGAACCGCGCTCCTGCATGCTGCAGCAGATGAATCACGCCTTTCGGCGTACACGGCCTCAGCCCCGGCTGACGCAAGACCAGACGACCCATGTTTTCTGCGTGAAAGCCGTCCACGTCCTTGCCCGGCGCGATGCGCTGAATCAGCGCCGCCGGATCGATGTGCGCCGGCAGCGGCAGCTGGACCAGGATGCCGTGAATATCGGCATCGGCATTGAGCCGGTCAATCAGGGCAAACAGTTCCTCAGCGGGGACGGTATCGGGAAGATCATGGTCGTGTGCCTGGATACCGGCCCGCTTCGCTGCCGAGCGCTTGTTGCGAACGTAGACCTGAGAGGCTGGGTCTTGGCCGACCAGGATTACCGCCAGCCCCGGTGGCGATAAATCGCGGCTCGCCCGACGGTCGACCTCGGCGCGAATCTCATCCAGTTGATGATCGGCCAGCATGCGGCCATTGATGATCTGTGCGGGCATGGGCAAGATGGCTGTCGGGTCCGGGGCGGCCATTATCCTGCATTTGCGCGCCCCGCCGCCGCGATGATCGGCACAGTTTGTCGAGCCGACAACCTCTGTACTCAGGAGCACTGATGAATTCGAAGTTTGCCGCCATCGCGTTTGCGCGTCTGCTCGATCACTTGCGTGGTCGCCCGGAGGTGCAAAACATCGATTTGATGATTCTTGCCGGATTCTGTCGAAACTGCCTGGCCGACTGGTACCGTGACGCGGCCGAGGCAGCGGGCGAGACGATCAGCCGCGACCAGGCTCGCGAATTGATCTATGGCCAGCCGTTCGAACAATGGCAGGCTACTCACCAGCGTCCGGCAACTCCCGAGCAACTGGCGGCGTTCGAAGCCAGCCGGCGCTGAACGGATTCAGCAACCTGGACAACCAGGGTCGCGCGGCAGTCGGGTTTCGGAAAAACGCATGGCCAGCGCGTCGTAGCTGAGCAGCCGACCGATCAGCGGTGTGCCGATTCCGAGCAGCCACTTGATTGCTTCGGTTGCCTGGATCAAGCCGACCACGCCCGGCAGTACACCGAGCACACCGACCTCGGCGCAGTTTGGAGCGAATTCGGGCGCCGGCGGCTCCGGGAACAGACAGCGATAGCACGGTCCTTGACCGGGTACGAACAGGCTGGCCTGGCCCTGAAAACGCTGCACGGCGCCATAGGCCCAGGGTACGCCCAGACGCAGGCACGCGGCATTGATCCGGTAGCGAGTGGCGAAGTTGTCTGCGCCATCGATGACGAGGTCGTAGCCGGCGATCAAGGGTTCGGCATTGCCGTCTTCAAGGCGTTCGTCAATCGCTTCGATTTCGATATCCGGGTTCAGCGCCGACAGTCGCGCCGAGGCGGAACGCGTCTTGGCCTCGCCGATGCCGGCGTCGGTATGCAGCACTTGCCGCTGGAGGTTGCTGCGCTCGACTCGATCGTCATCGATCAGGCCGATTCGACCGATACCGGCAGCGGCGAGGTACAACGCCGCTGGCGAGCCCAGACCGCCGGCACCGACAAGAAGTACGCGGCTGTCCAGCAGCCGGCGCTGGCCGTCGACGCCGATCTCGGGCAGGCGCAGATGACGGTCATATCGGTCACGAGCGCGTGCATCCAGACCTTCCTCGGCGTCGGCCACCGGCAGGCCCTCGGCTTGCCAGCGGTTGAAGCCACCGGCCACCGATGCCAGCTTGCGATAACCCAGCCGCTGCAGGGCATCGGCAACCAGCAGTGAACGGGCACCAGCCGCGCAGATCAGCAACACGTCGCGATCGCGATCCGGAACTGCCCGCTCGATCTGGAACTCAATGTGGCTGCGCGGCAGGCCCAGGCTGCCGGCTGGCCGGCCCTGCAGCCATTCGTGCTCTTCGCGGACATCGACAAGAACCGCACCGTCCTGCATGCGCTGCCAGGCCTGGACCGGGCCGATCTCGGCGACTCGGGCCAGAATGTCGCCCATCATGCGCTGGAAACCAGTCACCGCGTCCGCCAATCCCGTCGACCAAGAGCGTCAAAGCCGATCTTACCGCGTGCAGCTCCGATCATTGCTTCGGGTCCGGCAAGCCGTGCAGGCGACGCAGTTCTTCTTGAGTGTTGATATTGGCGTAGTCGTCGACGGCTGCCGCCACCGGCACCCAGACAGCGCCGAGGCTGTCGAGCCAGGACTGCACCGACGGTGGCGCTGCGGCGGTCATGGCCTCGATCGCGGAATCAGCCACTGAAGTTGCAATGAGAGCAAACAGGGGTTGGCGACGAGCGCCATCGAACACCGCCGCTGCCGGGGCACCGGCATCGAGTGCCGGATGCAGGCGCGCGACATAGTCGCTCGGCGCCCGAGGCGCGTCGACCGGCAGCAAGGCGACCCGACCGGTGGGTCGAGCCCTGAGGACCGTGGCGATCGCAGCCATCGGCCCGCAGCCACGCCAGGGCTCGTGATCCGGCTGCACGACCAGACCGAGCCGTCGATATGCCCAGCCATGGCGACTGCTGGCGATTACGATTCGATCCACCTGAGGTGTCAGCAGCGCCAACGCATGGCAGATCAGCGGCCGACCGTGCAGGCGCACCCAGGCCTTGTCCTGCCCGCGACAACGGCGCCCGGCACCGCCGGCGAGGATCAAGCCGAGCGTCTCCCCCGCTGTCACGGACACGACGATCGATCTCGATACGGTCAACGCCGTTTGACATGGCGCAACAGACGCTTGCGCTTGCGTTGCTGGCGTTCGGTCAGTGGATTGCTGCGCCCTGCATACGGATTCTCACCCTCGCGAAGTTCAAGACGAACCGGCGTGCCGACCAGTCGATAGTGCTTGCGCAGGTAGTTCTCAAGATAGCGACGATAGCTTTCAGGCAGGGTCGACAGGCGGGAGCCGTGCAGGACGATCCGCGGCGGCAGCTTACCGCCCTGATGTGCATAGCGGAGTTTCGCGTTCCGACCCTGGACCTGCGGCGGCTGGTAGCTCTGAAACGCCAGCGACAACACTTCGGTCAATTCATGGGTGCTGAACTCGCGCCTTGCCGACGCATACGCCTGGTCGACGGCCGTCATCAACTCGGCCAGGCCCGAGCCGTGCAGCGCCGAGATGAACACGATCTCGGCCCAGGCGACGAATGCGAGCTTGCGCTCGAGCTGACGCCGGATCTCATCCCGTTGGCCACTGTCCAGACCGTCCCACTTGTTGACAGCGATGACCAGCGCCCGGCCGGCGTCGAGGGCATGACCGAGCACGGTTGCATCCTGATCGGTGACGGCTTCGTGGGCATCGAGCAGCACGAGGGCAACCTGGGCACGTTCCATCGCTTGCAGCGTCTTGATCACGCTGAACTTCTCGACCGCATCGTCGACCCGGCCGCGACGCCGGATACCGGCGGTATCGATCAGCAGATAGTCGCGACCATCGCGCTCAAACGGCAGCTGGATCGCATCGCGGGTGGTGCCGGGCTCCTCACTGGCAACGACGCGTTCTTCACCGAGCAGGCGATTGACCAGGGTCGACTTGCCGACATTCGGTCGGCCGATTACGGCAATACGGATACGACCCTCATCGTCGTCCGCTTCGTCAGCGACATGTGCCTCCGGCAAGCTCGCGAGAATGGACTCGCCGAGCATGCCGACGCCGCGACCGTGCGATGCTGCCAGTGCCAAGGGCTGACCGTGACCGAGTTCGGCGAACTCTGCCAGCGCAATTTGTTCGTCGAGGCCATCGGTCTTGTTCACCGCCAGCAGAAGTGGCTTGCCGGTGCGACGCAGGGTTCGAGTGATCTCCCGGTCGTAGTCGACAAGACCGTCGCGGGCATCAAGCACGAGTACGATCACATCCGCTTCGGCGATTGCGGCCTCAGCCTGGCGTGCGGCCAGCCTGGGCAATTCCTGCTCGAATACGCTCAAACCGCCGGTGTCGACCAGCAAAAAAGGCCGCTCGAAGCTGCGGCAGATGCCATGGTGGCGATCGCGGGTGACACCGGGACGATCGGCGACGATGGCATCACGGGTCCGGGTCAGGGCATTGAACAGGGTCGACTTGCCGACGTTCGGGCGCCCGACCAGGGCCACCACGGGCAACGGGCTGGCCGACATATGCGTGCTCAACCGCCGACGCGATAGGCTGCCAGCGTGCCGCCCGTGGTCATCACATAGACCGTATCGCCGACCGCGATCGGTGCCGCTCTGACCGCATCGCGGGATACTCGTTCGCGCGCGGCGAGAGCACCGTCGCTCTCTCGCAGCCAATGAACGTAACCGTCCAGGTCGCCGACCGCGACATGGCCAGCGATGAACACTGGCGTCGACAACCAGCGCCGCTCCAGCGCGTCCTGGCTCCACAGGGCATCACCGCTGCTGCGATCCAGCGCCCAGACCTTGCCGTCAGCGTCGCTGACGAACAGATTGGGGCCAATGGCGACACCGTTGATGGCCGACAGGTCGCGTCCCCACAACGGCGTACCGAGAGCGATATCGATCGCCATCGCCTGGCCACGGTGACCGACCGCATAGGCCACGCCATTGTCGAGCGCCAGATCACCGTCGACGTCCGACAATCGGTCCAAGTCAGTCCGGCCCTCGGCGATGCTGACCTGCTGTTGCCAGACGACGCTGCCATCGTCGGCTCGCAACGCCACCACACGGCCGTCGTCGTGTCCGACCAACAGATAGCCGCGGTCATAGCGCGGCGCCCCGTTGCCGCGCAGGGTCAGCGGCGGCACCAGATGTTCCTGGATCCAGGAACGGCTACCGTCGACCAGCATGAAGGCCGAGACGCGTCCGTCGATACTGCGAACAAATACCCGACCCTCGGCGACCACCGGTGCCGCCAGCACTTCCGAAGACAGTCTGGCTCGAAAGCGTTCGCCGCCGCCGGCCAGATCATAGACCAGCAATTCACCGTCCAGGGTACCCACCGCAATTACGCCGTCTCCGACCCCTGGCGTGGTCGAGACAGAATGACGGGTGTCGATCCGTTCGATTTCACGCCCGCTGGCGGCGTCCAGGATCATGATCGCACCGCGGGTGTTGGCCACATAGAGCCGTCCGTCCTGGTACGCAGCAGCCATCGACAGACCGGGCTTGCCTCCCACGTCGCCGATACTGCGGCTCCACAATCGTTGTACCGACGCGGTGGCGGTAAAACTTTCCAGCTCTCGGGGCGGCTGGATGTTTTCGCGCTTGCTGCTGGAGCAGGCGACCGTGAGCAGGCTAAGCGCCAACAGTGACAGGAGCCGGATCATGCTTCGACCTCGATGCCGGCGCCGTACTCGGCCAGTTTCATTTCCAGTCGCGCCGGATCGGCGGGGCCGGCAGTCTGCGCTTCACGATACGCGACCAAGGCCTGTTCGATACGCCCGAGCGCAACCAGTGCGTCGCCACGCAGTTCCTGCCTCTCGGCGGGATAGTCCGATGCCGGCAACGCGTCGAGCCGACTCAACGCCTCCTGGTACTTGCCTTCGGCCAGATCGAGCCGCGCCAGACGCAGTGTCGACAGTGATTTGAGCGTCGGCTCCTTGCTGTGCTGCTGCACCCAGTCCAGATGCGCGCGCGCCGCCTCGGCGTCGTTGCTGGTCAGCGCCTGTTGCGCCTGCGCCAGGGCAGCCAATTGAGCATAGCCGCTACGGGCAAAATCCTTGCGCAACTGCGCGTAGGCTGCCTCCGCGGCGGCCGAACCTGCTTCAGCCTGCTCGGCACGCAAGTACAGTTCCGCGGCGGTATGCGCCTGGCGCGCGGTGTAGCTCTGCCATTGGTGGTAGCCGAAGATCAGTCCAAGTCCGATCACGACACCGGTCAGGATCGCCGAGATGTTTTCCTTCAACCACGAGCGAACGCGCTCGCCTTGCTCGTGCTGGTCGTAAATTTCCATGTAGATTCCGAATGTGACTGCCGCCAGTTCCAGGTCCGGCTGTGCCTGCGAATGAGTCGGGCCAGCCAAGGGCCTGTTTGCGTATACCGCGTCTACCGAATCGGCCGCGCCAGCGACCCTCGACTTGCGGCGCTATCACGCCGCGAGCCGAAGTGTAGCATCCGTACCTGAGCGGGCGGCAACGCCACGAACCCGGCGGCGGCCCGCCGGCCGGGATCAGGATCGGACGCCGACCAATCCGCTTCCGTTACCGTCTGTGTGCTCAGCCGTTGCCGGCGAACACTCGGACGCGAGCGACATCGTTCGAGCTTCGATACGCACCCAGGTCCACGGTTTCGCCGCCGATGACATGCAACTGGGCGTCACTGCTGTTGCCGATCGTGAACGACAGCGGACCATCGCTGCGATACTGCCAGCGGCCCGGCTGCAACAACGCCTGCTGCAGACGTCTGCCATCGGCAGTGACAACCTCGACCCAGCTTGCCGAACTCAGGACCAGGACCGCCTCTCTCCGGCCACGGCCGACGATATTGCCGGAACTCGGATCAGCCTCTTCGACCGGGTCGACAGTCGCTTCCACGTGCTCCATGACATCCACCGGCAACCGGGGTTCAGGTACGACCAGGTCGCGGACGCTGTCCTTGGGCAGAGGCATCAGCGAAGCGCGGACCACTTCGCTGTTCTGACCCTCAACCGCGTCGGCCGAGCGCTCGACACCGTCGCCGGTCATCGGCAGCATGACTTGCGGCTGCAAATCCAGGCTGCGCGCGTTGCTCGACAACTCCTGCCCAAGCCGCCCGGATGCCGCCCACCAGACCACCGGCAAGGCAATCAAAGCAGTCAAAGCGATGTAAGTTGCCGGCCGCAGATAGCGCTCTGTGACGTATTCGCTGCGCGCCATGACGCCGGTCGCGACCAGGGCCGGAACCTCGCCTTGCAAGCGCACCAGTTCAGCCTCGACATCAGCGTCCGGGACACCGACCAGGCGGGCAAAACTTCGCAGGTAACCGCGCCGATAAATCGGCGCGCCAAGATCTTCGTACAACCCGCTTTCTACCCGGACGATCACCCGAGCGGGCAGTCTCAACTGCGCGCCGACTTCCTCGACCGTCCAATTTCGCGCTTCTCTGGCGGCTCTCAACCGCTCTGACAGCGTCATGGTGCTTCCCCGCTTGGCTCGTTGAACATCGTCTGATCCTGCTTTTGTGCTGTTGATTGACGATTCATTTACTCTTGAGGTCGAGTCTGCGCCCGATCCGTTGCCACAATCCGGGAATGCCCCGGTCACAACCTACCCTCCCTCTCCCTGCGCCAGACGTGCCCGATAGGCTGCAGCCGATCCGGTGTCGCCCAGTTTCTCCTCCACCTGTACCGCCAGCTCGAGTCCCGGTCGCGCCAATCCGCCTTGAGCGTCGGCGCGTTGCAGGAAGGCTCGTGCGCGCATGAAATCCCCGCGCCGGAACGTCAGATCGGCCATGCCGAGCAACGCCTGGATATCTTGAGGATGCAGTCGCAAGGCGCGCTGAAGATAGTCCTCGGCGGCTTCCAGACGACCCGCAGCCAGCGCACAGCTGCCGGCGTTGGCGAGCGCCGCGTCAGGCGTTCGATAGAACGGATCGGCCAAGGCGCTACGGAAAGCCTGATCGGCTTCGGCAAAACGCTGTTGTCGACACAACCAGTTGCCGTAGTTGTTCTGGATCGAACCATCCCGGGGCGCCAACTGAGCCGAGCGTCGATAGAACTGTCCGGCGCGTTCGGCCATGTCGACGGTCTCGTAGACCATCGCGATCACCGAGTGGGCATTGGCCGAGTTTGAATCGATGTCAATGGCACTCTGCAGCTTCTCCAATGCCAACTGGTACTCGCCGCGCTCGTAGTAGCGCTGACCAAGCTCGACCAGAACGTCCGAATTCGCACGCCGGTTCTGGGCATCTTCGGAACGGCCGCTGCGCCGGGACGAAGCACCAGGGCCACCATGCTGGGCGGACAGATACGGGTCCTCCCCGCGAACAGACCCGCCGGCACAACCAGTACCGGTCAGGACGATGATCGAAGCGAGCATCAGGCTCGCCAGCAACAGGTCAAGCCGCATCACGTTCGCGCTCCTGAACTTCGCGCCGGAATTCGGCCGAGCGACGGGTTCGATCCTGTACCTTGCCGGCCAGTTGGCCGCAGGCGGCATCGATGTCCTCACCGCGGGTTCGACGCAACGTGGTGACGATGCCGGCGTCGTAGACGATCTGCTGGAAACGCTGGATCACCTCCGGTTCGGAGCGTTGGAACTCGGTGCCCGGGAACGGATTGAACGGAATCAGATTCAGTTTCGACGGAAGCTTGCGCAGCAACTTGACCAGAGCCCGCGCCTGCGCCTCGCTGTCGTTGACGCCACGCATCAGGGTGTACTCGAAAGTGATCGAAGAACGCGGCCGTTTCGCCTGAAAGCGACGGCAGGCTTCGATCAGTTCGGCGATCGGATACTTGCGATTCAACGGCACCAAATGGTCGCGCAAGGCGTCATCGGGTGCATGCAAGGACACCGCCAGGCTGACATCGGCAACTTCGGAAAGCTCATCAATCTTCGGCACCAGGCCGGCGGTCGACAACGTCACCCGCTTGTTTGCCAAGCCGAAGCCGAAATCGTCCCGCATCACGTTCATCGCCGGCACGACATTGTCGAAATTCAGCAGCGGTTCGCCCATACCCATCATGACGATATTGGTGATTCGTCGCTGCTGATGAGTCAGGTGGCCGAGCTCGCGTGCCGCATGCCAGACCTGGCCGACGATCTCGGCGCTGGACAGGTTGCGGTTGAAGCCCTGCTTGCCAGTGGCGCAAAATCGACAGTTCAAACCGCAGCCGACCTGCGACGACACGCATAGCGTGCCTCGGCTCGGTTCCGGGATGTACACCGTCTCGATGCCGTTGCTGCCGTCCAGCGACAGCAGCCACTTGCGAGTACCGTCCTGTGATTGCTGATCGGCCTGTGCCCGCGGCACACGCACCTCGGCGATTTCGGACAACTTGGCCCGCAAGGTCTTGCCAAGGTCGGTCATCCGTTCGAAGTCGTCGGCGTAGTAGTGGTAGATCCACTTCATCACCTGATGCGCGCGGTAACGCTTTTCCCCCAGCCGGTCAACGAAAAACGCCTCCAGCCCGCTGCGGTCCAGACCGAGCAGGTTGACCTTGACCAGCGGGGCGGTCGGCGCGGTCATGATCACTCAACGGACCACGATTTCGTCGTCGCGGAAGAAATACGCGATCTCGGCCTGGGCGGTGTCCGCCCCGTCCGAGCCATGTACGGCATTGGCGTCGATCGAGTCGGCAAAGTCGGCACGGATCGTGCCCGATGCCGCATCCTTCGGATTGGTCGCTCCCATCAGCTCGCGGTTGCGGGCGATCGCATCGTCGCCAGCGAGCACCTGGATCATCACCGGCCCGGATACCATGAACTCGACCAGGGCATTGAAGAAGGGCCGTTCGCGATGGACGGCATAAAACCCTTCCGCTTCGGCACGAGTCAGTTGCTTGTACTTGGCTGCGATGATCTTCAATCCGGCCCGTTCGAAACGGGTGTAGATTTCTCCGATCACGTTCTTCGCGACCGCGTCCGGCTTGATGATCGAGAGGGTGCGTTCCTGCGCCATGAAAACTCCGTGAAATTGACGATGTGTTGCGATCATCCGGCCGAAGCCGGCAAAGGGTTCCTAATCTAGCAGCTTATGTCCGGGAATCACAGGCTTAGACGTGGTTCATCAGAATGGTTGCTAGAGACCCCTCGTATCCGATGCCTGCAATTTTTGCGCAGAACCTCAGGCAGTCCTGTGAACTGGATCACAGTTTTCTAGAAGTTGCACTCCACAGCACTCCATACGCCATGGTATGTTTGGCGCCGTGACGCCTCGAGCGCTCGCTACGATCCGCATTTGTGGGTGTAGCAGGAAACGATGACGACTGCCATCGCGGCCACCGCCTTTGCCGTTCGTCCCCTGACGTGATTCCATCCGCAACTCTCACCGCCATAGATCGAGAACGAGATAGCCATGAAAACTCCCCGCCTCCGCATTCGCAGGGCCGCGGTCCTGGGCGCCGGCGTCATGGGCGCGCAGATCGCCGCCCATCTGGCCAACGCTGACATCGATGTCGTGTTGTTCGACCTTCCGGCCAAGGACGGCAAGCCAAACAGCATCGTCGACAAGGCCCTGCAGGGGCTGAGCAAACAATCCCCGGCACCGCTGGCGGAGGCATCCCGCCTGAGCGCGATCACGGCGGCCAACTACGACCAGCACCTGGATCTTCTGCTCGGTTGCGACCTGATCATCGAGGCCATCGCCGAGCGCATGGATTGGAAGCGCGACCTCTACGTGAAGATCGCGCCCTATGTGAACCCGGATGCGGTGCTCGCCAGCAATACTTCCGGCCTGTCGATCAATGGCCTGGCCGACGCCATCCCGGCACAACTTCGGCCGCGCTTCTGCGGCGTACACTTCTTCAACCCGCCGCGCTACATGCATCTGGTCGAACTGATCCCCTGCAACGGCACCGAGCCTGCCGTGCTCGACGGTCTGGAAGCCTTCCTTACCACGGCTCTGGGCAAGGGCGTGGTGCGCGCCAAGGACACGCCGAACTTCATCGGCAATCGAATCGGCGTGTTTTCGATTCTGGCCACCATGCATCACACCGAACGAGCCGGACTTGGTTTCGACGTCGTCGATGCGCTCACCGGACCGGCGATCGGCCGGCCCAAAAGCGCGACCTATCGTACCGCCGACGTCGTCGGTCTGGACACCATGGCGCATGTGATCAAGACCATGGCCGACACCCTGCCCGATGATCCTTGGCACCGTTACTTCCAGGCCCCGAGTTGGCTGAAGGCGCTGATCGAAAAGGGAGCGCTTGGCGCCAAGTCCGGCGCCGGCTTCTTCCGCAAGCAAGGCAAGGAAATCCAGGTGCTGGATCTGGTCCGACAGGACTATCGCAGCGCTGACGGCAAGCCCAGCGACGAGGTCGCTGCCATTCTCGCGAACAAGAATCCTGCCGAGAAGTTCGCGCAGTTGCGCGCCAGCGCTGATCCACAGGCACAGTTCCTATGGGCGCTGTTCCGGGATCTATTCCACTACACCGCCTACCATCTGGCCGACATTGCCCGCACCGCACGCGAGGTCGACTTCGCGATCCGCTGGGGGTACGGCTGGAAACTCGGGCCGTTCGAGACCTGGCAGGCTGCCGGCTGGCAGCAGGTCGCGCAATGGATCAATGACGACATCCGCGCCGGCAAGGCAATGAGCGACGCCCCGCTGCCGGACTGGGTCGGCAACGGCCGCGAAGGCGTGCATGGTCCGGATGGCTCCTACGCACCAGCCGAGAACAAGGCCCTGCCCCGCTCCGGTCATCCGGTCTATGCCCGGCAATTGTTCCCAGACCCCTTGCTCGGCGAGCGCTTCGACAGCGGCACGACCATCTGGGAGAACGATGGCATCCGCCTGTGGCATCGCGGCGACGATGTCGGTATCGCCTCATTCAAGACCAAGATGAACACCGTCAACGACGCCGTGCTCGACGGCCTGCAGGAATGCGTGGCGATCGCCGAGCGTCAGCTGCAGGCGCTGGTGCTGTGGCAGACGGCAGAGCCGTTCTCCGCCGGCGCCGATCTCAAGGGCGCATTGGGCCTGCTGCAGGCCGGGAAGCTGACCGACTTCGAGGCCATGGTCGCGAACTTCCAGGCGACCTCGATGTGCCTGAAGTATTCCCTGGTGCCGGTGGTCGCCGCAGTCCGCGGCATGGCCTTCGGTGGCGGCTGCGAGTTTCAGATGCACAGCGCGCGCACGGTCGCGGCGCTGGAAAGCTATATCGGTCTGGTCGAGGCCGGAGTCGGCCTGCTGCCGGCTGGCGGCGGACTCAAGGAGATCGCACTGCGCTGCGCCCAGGCCAATCCGATCGATCCGTTCGAGGCGATCAAGAAATACTTCGAGACGGTAGCGATGGCGAAGGTTTCCGGCAGTGCTCTTGACGCCAAGCGCATGGGTCTGCTGCGCGAAAGCGACGTCGTCGTCTACCACAGCCATGAGCTGTTGTATGTGGCCAAGAAGACTGCCGTGTCACTCGCGGAATCCGGTTGGCGGCCACCGTTGCCGGCGCGCGCAATCACGGTCGCCGGCGATGTCGGCTGCGCCACCCTGAAGGCAATGCTGGTCAACATGCTCGAAGGCCGCTTCATCTCCGAGCACGATTTCGACATCGCCGCACGAATCGCCGAAACCTTGTGCGGCGGCAATATCGAACGCGGCGCTGAGGTCGACGAAGCCTGGCTGCTCGAACTGGAGCGCAGGCACTTCGTCGAGCTGGCTCAGATGGAAAAGACCCAGGCCCGCATCGCCCACACCATGACCACCGGCAAGCCGCTGCGCAACTGAGCGACGAGGAGACCAAGATGAGCAAGCAGATCCAGGACGCATATATCGTCGCCGCCACCCGTACTCCGGTCGCCAAGG
>CAZFUH010000013.1:0-23720 GCA_964522235.1 uncultured Rhodanobacteraceae bacterium | reverse complement strand
CAGCGGATGGATCGGCGGTCGCAGCAGAAGGTTCATGAATAATGCGGGCTAGTGTAGTGCGTCGCTCTTGGCGGCCCTTTCAGCGGGTCAGCAAAGGGCCAGCCGCAAGGCAGTCGATCGAACCGGCGCTATCGGCTACTCCTTGGCAAGTGCCTCGCTGGAGACACGAATCTGCACTTCATCCGGAATCGCCGTCAGGTACGCGTCGACACCGAAATCCGAACGCTTGATGGTCGCAACGGCGTCGAAACCAGCGGCCGGAACATTGCGCATCGGATGCGTCGCGATCCGGTTGACGGTGACCTCGAAGGTGGTTTCCTTCGATACGTCGCGAATCGTCAGGTCGCCGGTGACATGCAGCTTGCCGGCGCCGGCTGACTTCACCGAAGTGCTGGTGAAGGTCGCAGTCGGGAATTGTGCGGCATCGAACAGGTCGTCGCGACGGAAGTGGTCATCCATCGCCTCGACGCCGGACGATACGGTTGCGATCGGCACGGTGACCGTGACCGAGGACGCGTCGAGATCTTCGGGATTGTAGACGATCTCACCCTCGACGTTGTCGAAGCGAGCCGTGATGTTGGAGAAGCCCATGTGACTGTAGGTGAACAGCACCTGGGTATGACGCGGGTCGATGGTGTAGGTCTCGGCCTGCGCCGAGAAGGCGACTGCAGCGCCGACAACCGCGGCGGACAGGGCAAGAACGAAGGCATTCGGTTTCACGGTGTTCTCCTTGACGATGAGCGTAGAGTACTTCGGCTGATCCGGCATTTCCCGTTTCGGCGGCCTTGCCAGGGCGACGGTCTCGAGCTTGCTCGACAGCATAGGCAGCGATCCGTCACGGATACGCGACGAATGTGCAGCAACCATGACCAGCGCTGCAACCATCGGTTCCCGCGCAGGCGACCCCGAAAATGGAACGCTCCATTCCACCGGCGATGCCGATGGCGGCCACGACGGCCGGGCTCAGTACCGGCGCGGCAGCCACCAGGCCAGAAACAGCGCCAGTAAAAAGACCCCGTAGCCGGCCAATGCCGCAAGCACCTGTGGCCAGATCGGACCATGAGCGCGATCGGCGACCTGGAACGCCCAGCCGGTCGCCGCCAGCGCGATCAGCAGGCTGCCGGCCAGTGCTGGTCCAGCATAGGCAAACGGCCGGCCGCGCGCGAACAGCCAGGCCAGCACCGCAAACACCGGCAGTTCGATCAGAACCGTCAACCAGGGCATCACAACGGCTCCAGGCGATGCGCCGAATGTAGTCCATCCAGACCCTCCTGGCTGACGCCGAGATCGCGCAGACAACCATCCTGGACCGCGTAGATCAGGCCGTGCACCTGCAACGAGCGCCCGGCATGCCAGGCACCTTGAACGATGCCGGTATGACACAGGTGCTGGACCTGGGCGATCACGTTCAATTCACATAGCCGGTCGACGCGGGCATCCCCGGCCAGCGCCGTCAGTTCGTCATGATGGCGCTCATGCAGATCGCGAAGTGCGCGCAGCCAGTGGTCGATGACGCCCAGCTGTCGTGGCTCCAGCGACGCCCGGACACCGCCGCAACCGTAGTGTCCGGTGACGATGATGTGCTGTACCTGCAAGACTTCGACCGCGTACTGCAACACCGCCAGGCAATTCAGATCGCCATGATTGACCAGGTTGGCGACGTTGCGATGAACGAAGATCTCGCCCGGCTCCAGGCCCAGGATCTGGTTCGCCGGAACCCGGGAGTCCGAGCAGCCGATCCATAGGTATTTTGGCGTCTGTTGCGCAGCCAGGCGGCGGAAGAACTCGGGATCGCGCTGTACCTGGGCGGTCGACCAGACGCGATTGTTGTCGATCAGTTGCTGGAGAGGATGGGCCATGGGCGGCAAGGATATCAACAGGCTGCCAAGCCTGCGCGCGCGCGAGCCTCTCGGGTAGCATGTGCACATGCACCCGGTCACCCTGCTCCAGGATCTTGCACTCATCTTGATGGTCGCCGCCGCCGCGACCCTGCTTTGCCACGCGCTGAAGCAACCGGTCGTACTTGGCTACCTGGTCGCCGGTCTGATCATCGGCCCGCATACGCCGCCGTTTCCACTGATCCAGGATGAGCAGACGATCAACGCCTTCGCCGAGATCGGCCTGGTGCTGCTGATGTTCGGTCTTGGCCTGCATTTCTCCATCCGGCGTCTGTTCGAAGTCGGCCGGGTGGCGATGATCGTCGCGACGATCGAGATTGCCGTCATGATCGTGCTCGGCTACTGGCTCGGTCGGGCGTTCGGGTGGAACACGATGGACGCGATCTTCCTCGGCGCGATCCTGTCGATCTCGTCGAGTACGATCATCATCAAGGCGCTGGCTGACCTGAAGATGGCACACCGGCCGTTCGCGCAGATCATCTTCGGCACCTTGATCGTCGAGGACATCCTGGCCATTGCCATGCTCGCGCTGCTTTCCGGCCTGGCCGTCGCCGGCGCCGGCGCCGAGGATGCGTTGAACGTTGGCGTGGTGGCGCTCAAGCTCGGCGAGCTGGTGCTGTTCATGGTCCTGGTGACCGTCGTCGGCCTGTTGGTGCTGCCGCGATTGTTCGCGTTCGTCGCCCGCTACGACAGCGACGAGATGCTGCTGGTGACCGCACTCGGCATCTGCTTCGTGGTCTCGATGCTGGCCTACCAGATGGAGTACAGCGTCGCGCTCGGAGCCTTCGTCGCCGGCGCCCTGATCGCCGAGAGTCCAGCCGGACCACGGGTCGAGAAAATCGTGGCGCCGGTGCGTGACATGTTCAGCGCGGTGTTTTTCGTGGCCGTCGGCATGATGATCATCCCAGAGACGCTGATCGAGTACTGGCTGCCGGTGGTGGCGATCACGGTCCTGGTCGTGGTCGGCAAGGTCGGTTCCTGCGCTGTCGCCGCGTTTCTGGCCGGACAGCCGCCGACGCGTTCGATCCGCACCGGTATGGGCATGGCCCAGATCGGCGAATTCAGCTTCATCATCGCCCAGCTCGGCGCCACCATCGGCGTCACCAGCGCCTTTCTGTACCCGGTGACGGTCGCGGTCTCGGCGGTTACGACCTTCCTGACCCCGTATCTGATCCGCAGCTCGGACGCGTTCAGCCGGCTGCTCTCGCGCATCCTGCCCGAGCGCCTGCGACAGCCGGCGCGCTACTATCAGCGCTGGCTGGATTCGTTTGGTCGCGCCGGCGAAAGCGAGCGCGCAATGATCCGGCGCATTCTGCGCCGGTTGGCCGGTTTCATCCTGCTCGACCTGTTGCTGATTGCCGCGATCCTGACCGCTGCTGGATTCGCCGCCCGCCAGTTCCGCAGCGAATTGGATGCCCTGTTCACGCATGCGTCCTGGCTGCTGCCGATCGCCGCCCTGGTCGTCTGCCTGCCTGTCGTCATCCACGCCATAGGCAAGCAGCGGGCGCTGGCGATGGCGCTGGCCGAAGTCGGTCTGCGCGGCGATCGCCCGTTCGGAAAGGCCCTGCTGCGTCATGTCCTGTTCGGACTGATGCTGCTGCCGACCTTGATGATCGTCGCCGGCTCGGCGATCGCGGCGATCGGCTCCTGGCCGGCAACCGTGTTGTTGCTGACCCTCCTGCTGGCGATCGCGACGATGCTGTGGCGGCAACTGGCCAGCCTGTACACGCGCGCCCAGCTCGACATCACCGCTACACTGTTGGAACGTCCGCCCGGCGAAGGCGGGCATTGAGCGATTCCATGCCGACCCGGGCCAAACGTGCTCGTTGCCGATGGTCGGCACTGGCGGCGACAGCGGCGAGAGGCGGATGAGCCATGCAGACGTTCTGCTGGGCGATCAGTGACGGTAGAGCCGGCAATGAAAAGCAGGTGTTGGCCTTGGCCCATGCGCTCGGCCATACACCGCGGCTGGTGCGCATTGCACTGCGCGCGCCATGGCGCTGGCTGGCGCCGACGGGTCCACCCGATCCGCGCAAGGCCCTGCCCGTCTTCCTGCGCGATCAGCTGGCACCGCCGTGGCCGGCACTGGCGATCGGCTGTGGCCGAGCCGCAGCCCTGGTCACCCTCGGCCTCAAGCGGATGTCGGGCGGAACGACGCAGGCTGTCCAGATTCTTGATCCGCGCCGGCACCGGACCCGTTTCGACGCCCTGATCGTGCCCGAGCATGATGGCCTGAGCGGCGGCAATGTCCTGTCGACGATCGGCGCACTGAACCGGATCGACGAGGCCTGGCTCGCTGACGGCCGAGAAGCCTTTGCCCAGTTCGCGGACCTGCCGTCGCCGCGAACTGCAGTACTGGTTGGCGGATCGACCCGGGCGGTATCCATCGACGGCCACTTCGTCGATGCCGTGCTTAGCATCCTCGATCACTGGCAGCAACGCGACGGCGGCAGCTTTCTGGTCACCTGTTCGCGGCGCACCCCGGCGGCCCTGGTGCGTCGTCTTCGCCAGCGCTTTGAACGCGGGCCCGGCGTCTTCTGGGCCAATGACGATGACGGACCGAACCCCTACCCCGGCCTGCTCGCCTGGGCCGAGCGCATCGTCGTGACACCGGATTCTGCGAATCTGCTGTCCGAAGCCTGCGCAACCGGCACGCCAGTGCTCGTCCATACCGGCAAGCCGGTCCGCGGCAGACTGGGTCTGCTGCTGGGTGAACTGATCGCCAGTGGCCGGGTACGGCCGCTGAAGCTGAACTACCAGCCCTGGACGTATTCACCTCTGCGCGAGCTGTCGCGTGTTGCTGTTGCGCTGCAGGAATTGCTTCGGAACGACTTGCACCAAAGCAATTGAGATCGGCAAGGTTTCAGGACGCCAGAACCCGCGCGACCGTGTTCTCGATGGCGCGCGTCGCAGCAGCCAGGCGCGGCGCCAACGGTGCGATTCGCGGCTGATCATCCAGGGTTCGCGACAATGCCGCATGCAACAGCTGATCCTGGGCTTCGAGCAGAGTCGGCAAAAGGGCACGATCGATCAGTCCGGCCTCGGCGAGCAGACGCAGCAATACGGCGCTGTTGCTGCATCGGGTCAGCTCCGGGTGTGCTGCGGCATGACGCAAGACCAGATACTGAACCGCAAACTCCAGGTCGACCAGGCCGCCCGGACCTTGCTTGAGATCGAAACGATGTCCGCGCGACCGGTCGCGCTCGCGGCGCAGGCGTTCGCGCATCTCGACGACGGCTTCGCGCAAGCCATGCGGATCACGTTGCTGGCACAGCATGGACTCGCGCAGCGATTGAAACTGGGCGCCGACGCGGCCATCGCCGGTGACGAATCCAGCACGAACCAGAGCCTGCTGCTCCCAGGTCCAGGCCCGTTCGCGCTGGTACTCGGCATAGGCGTCGAGACTGGTCACGAGCAGGCCCTTGGCGCCATCCGGTCGCAGCCGGGCATCGATCTCGTACAGGCGCCCGCCCGGCAGCGGTACCGCCAGATAGGCGATCAGCTTCTGCACGATGCGGGCGTAGAAGCGCTGACCCTCGACCGGACTGCGGCCGGTCGTCTCGCTTTTTCCAAGGCTCTTGTCGAACACGAACACCAGGTCGAGATCGGAGGCAAAACCCATTTCGCCGCCGCCCAGGCTGCCATAGCCGATCAACGCCAGTCCGCAGCGGTCGACCTCGGACCGGCGGTCATGAACGGATGTGGAATCGACCGGACCAGGTCCGGGTTTACCCTCTTGCGACCCGGACGCGTCGACCGACGCGTCCGGACTCCGCGCCGATTCCTTGCCGGCCGGCCAGCCGTGGACGCGCACGGTATCGGCAAGCGCAAGACGCAGCACATGGCGCAGCACGCCGCTCGCCACGGCTGCCAGTCGGGCGGCAATCTCAACCGCCGGCAGGCTGCGTTCGATGGTCGCCAGACCGAGCCGGAAATGCAGACTGGTCTTGGTCTCAGCCAATGCCGCCAGCATCGGTTCGGAATCGTTGCCGGCGGCGGCTTCGGCCAGCGCAGTGGCAATCTCGGCCTGGTCCGGCGGCGTCGGCGAGCGCGGATCGAAGACATCATCGAGCAACACCGGATGCTCGATCAGGTGCCGAACCAACCAACGACTGACCCGGGCCAGATCGAACAGACGGTCCAGCGCTGCCGGCTGCTGCGCCAACAAGGCCAGGTAGTTCGAGCGGCGCAACAGCACCTGCAGCAGGTCGACGATTGCGCTGGCGGCAATGTCCTCGTCCTCGTCGCGCGTATGCAGGCGTTGCAACATCGCCGCCATCAAGCGATCCAGGCGCGCGCGCGCGCGCGCGGACAGGGCGCGAACACTGGGACTGGCGCCGAAATTCCGCAGCCGCTCGAACAAGGCATCGCCGATCGCGACACCGGCTGACTCCAGCCGGACCGCGTCGAGCTGGCGATCAGCCAGGGCACGCCAGAGTGCCAGCATGGCGGCATGACTGCTGTCGCCAGCCGCCTGCTCGCGGCGCGGCGCCAGCACCTGCGCGAACTCGGCGCGGACAGCGTGACGATGGCGATCGAGTTCAGCGCGCAGTGCCGACCAATTCGGATAGTCCAAGGTCCAGGCGATCCGCGCGCGATCGTCTTCGTCCTCGGGCAACGCCTGGGTCTGTGCATCCCGGAGCATCTGCAGGCGGTTCTCGATCCGGCGCAGGTGGCGGTAGGCATCGGCGAGCATTGCCGCGGTCTCCGGCTCGACATAGCCGGCCTGGGCACACGCGGCCAGCCCGGCCAGCAAGCCGCGCTGGCGCAGCGCCGGTTCGCGCCCGCCACGCACCAACTGCACCACCTGGACCAGAAATTCGATCTCGCGAATGCCGCCGGGTCCGAGCTTGATGTCGTCGACCAGGTCCTGACGCTGCACTTCCAGATCGATCTGCGCCTTCATCTCGGCAAGAGCGTCGATCGAGTTGTAGTCCAGGTAGCGGCGATAGACGAACGGTCGCAGCGAATCCAGAAACGCCTCGCCGGCCGCGACATCACCCGCCACGGTCCTCGCTTTCAACCAGGCATAGCGTTCCCAATCACGGCCCTCGCGCTGAAAATACTGTTCCATCGCCGCGAACGGCAGCGCCGGCTTGCCGGACTGGCCAAACGGCCGCAGACGCAGGTCGACCCGATAGACGAAACCATCCGCGGTGATCTCGCCGAGCAACTGTCCGCAACGCTGAACTACGCGGCCATGCCAGGCGTCCGCTGCCAGCGATCGTGGACCATCGCTGTCCGGGCCGCCCTGCGCGTAGGCGAACACCAGATCGACATCGGAAGAAAAGTTCAGCTCCTGTCCGCCGAGCTTGCCGAGCGCGAACACCACCGGCCGTTGCACGCTGCCGGCAGCGTCGCGCAGCACGCCATGTCGGCGCACGATCTCGGCTTCCGCTTCGGCCAGCGCCTGGATGATGCAGGTGTCGGCCAGATCACTGGCGCCGGTCAGGGTCGCCTCGACATCGTCGATGCCGAGCAGGTCGCGGGCGATCAGGCGCAGGCTTTCGCCACGACGGAAGCGTCGCAGGTGGGCGGCGAAGTCCCCGTCCCCACGCAACCAGCGTGCGATCGGAAGTCGACCATCCGCAACCAAGGCTTCCAGCCCGTCGCGCACGCCCGCATCACGACGCAGAACGTCGTGGGCGAAGTCGCTGGCCAGAAGCAGGCGCGGCAACCAGTCGGCAGGAGGTTGTGCGAACGCCAGCGCGGACAGCCGACGCGCCAACCAGCCCGGCCGGGGTTCAAGGATCACGGTCATCGCGCTGCAAACACCCGGTACTTAGGTTGCTCCCGCAGCGCAGCCACGGGGCCGGTCCGCAATGCCACCCGACAACCCAGGCACCAGGTCACGGGATGATTGGACGACATCGAACCACGACCAGGTTCGCGCTGGGTCGCCGTCACCTCAGGCACCGCCGACAGTTACCAGGTCGTGATCAGCGGACCAGGCCGAGGATGCCGATGATGATCAGGTACAGCGCAACCACGTAGTTCAGCAGCCTGGGCATGATCAGGATCAGGATCCCAGCGATCAGGGCGATCAATGCGTTGATCTCGAAATGAAAGTTCATGGCTTCGTCCTCGTGCGACCAAGATGGCCGCCGTCACGATGCCCGCTGTCGGCCGGTCGCGCAAGTCGTTTACGACCGGTGGCGAAGACTACGTGGTACCGAGCAAGGTCGCCGGGGTCGTCTCGCGAACTATGCGTCCACCCTCCATGACCAGGACCCGGTCGGCGCTCGCGATCGTTTCACGCAGGTGCGCGACCATGATCTTGGTCACCCGCTGCCGGCGCAGCGCTTCACTCACCGAACGTTCACAGACGGCATCGAGATGACTGGTGGCTTCGTCGAGAAACAGGATTCTCGGCTGCCGATACAGCGCCCGCGCCAGCAGTACACGCTGCTTCTGACCGCCGGACAGCGTCGTGCCCATATCACCGATCATCGTGCGATAGGCCATCGGCATCGCCATGATCTCACCATGAATACCGGCAGTGCGGGCAGCGTCCTGAATCCGCTGGAAATCCTGGAAGCCGTCGGAGAACGCGATGTTGTCGGCCAGCGATCCGGCGAACAGCTGATCCTCCTGCATCACGGCGGCGGCGAAGCGCCGGAAACTTCGCATGCTGACCTGGGTCAGGTCGTGTCCGCCGACCAGGATCATCCCGGCAGCCGGACGCAGCAGGCCCAAAGCGAGCTTGACCAGGGTGGTCTTGCCGCAACCGGACGGACCGACGATCGCGACCGACTCGCCCTCTTCGACCCGTAGCGTGCATCGCTCCAGCACCGGTGGGTCACTGGCACCATAGCTGAACGAGACCGCGCGCAGCTCCAGGGTCGCTGGCGTCGAAGCGCTGAGCTCCGAACCCTCGTGCGCCGGCCGTTCGGCCGGAGTCAGCAGGATGTCGGCCAGACGTTCGCCATGCATGCGCAGCATTCGCAGCTCCATGATCTTGTCGATCAGCCCACCGACACGCAAGGCGAACTGATCCTTGTAGGCGATGTAGGCGATCAGCATGCCGGCGGACAGGACCCCATCCAGAACCAGCAGCGCAGCCAGCCAGACGACCAGGATTCGCTCGAATCCGAACAGCAACTCATTGGCGGAGGAAAAACCCAGGTTGAGCCGGATCAGACCGAGCTCCCGATTGGTGGTATTCACCATCAGGCTCTGCCAAGACGCCGACCGGCCCGGCTCTCGTCCGGCCAACTTCACGCTTTGAATGCCTCGTATCGTCTCCAGCAGATGGCCGTGCTGGCGCGCGGCGCAGACGATCTGCTGTTCGGTGGCCTCGCGCATCGGCCGGAACGCGCACAGACGCAAGGTCAGGTACAGAGCGACGGCGGTCAGCGTGATCAGCGCCAACTTCAGGCTGTAGACCAGCATCATCGCCAGGATCGCCATCGCCATCATGCCGTCGATGATCACCTCGACGAAGCGACTGCTCAGCGTGTGCTGGACCGCCTGGATCGAGCCCATCCGCGACACGACATCGCCCAGATGCCGCTTTTCGAAGTAGTCCACCGGCAGACGCAACAGATGCACGAGCACGTTGCTGCTCCACTGGACTCCGAGCGAGGACGACAAGTGAGCGACCGACCAGCTGCGCAGTATCGAGACCAGCACCTGGAACATCAGCAGGACCATGAAACCGACGCCGAGAACGGCGAGCAGGCTGTGATCGCCCGATACCAGGGTCTGGTCGATGGTCAGCTGCATGTAGAACGGCGCCGCCAGCACGAACAGCTGCAGCAACAGCGACAGCAGCAGGATCCGCCCGACCGCCGGCAACAGCCCGCGCACCGGCCCGACCAGCTGGCGCAGGCGCACGGCTGGCGCCGGTGCCCGTTCCTGGAACTCCGAGGTCGGCGTCAACTCCAGGACGACGCCGGTGAAGTGTCGGCCTGCTTCGGCCAGCGGCAGGCGCCGTCGGCCGACCGCGGGATCATGAATGTCGAGGCGCGAACCGCTGACACCGCGGGCGACCACGAAGTGGTTCATGCCCCAATGGAGAATGCACGGGAAGCGCAATCTGGGCAGATCTTCGACCTCGATGCGGATCGCCCGGCCGTGCAGCTGCAGGTCGGCGGCGATCTCGATCATCCGCTCCAGATTGACGCCACGTTGTGTCGCCGGACAACGCTGACGCAGCTCTCGCAGCTCGGGCTGGTGCCCGTAGTGAGCGGCAACCATGGCCAGACAGACCAGACCACACTCGCCGGACTCACTTTGCAGCAGTACCGGCATGCGCCGGAACAGCTCCAGTCGCAGGCCGGAACCGTCAGCCATGACCGTACGCCCGCTTCAGCTGGATTGAAGTGCAGGTTGCCACGGCGCAGGTCGTACCGCTGGCCGTCACGAGACCGAAAACGTGCCGGCTCGACTGCGCGGGAGCCATTCTTGCCATCGGCCGAAACAGCCAATCGAACACCCGGCTGCGCTCGAGCACGAGATCGGCCTCCAGCGACATGCCTGGCAACAACGTTGCCTGGCGCTTCCACGAACCGCGTTGACTGCGATCGAGCCGGACGACGACGCGAAACACCGGCTCGCCGTCGAGTACTCGACCCTGCCGTGCCGTCCACTCGGTCGGCGCCAGTGCACCATGCGAAACGCGCCATACATGGCCAGCCTGATGGCCATGCTTCTGATACGGCAAGGCGTGAAAGCGCAGCATCACGCTCTGCCCTTCCTCGATGTGCACCATGGCCCGGATCGGCACGAACAGGTGCGCGACCAGTTCGTCACCTTCCGGCATCAGGCTCAGCACCGGTCGGCCCTGTTCGATCGTCTGTCCGACCTCCACCGCCTGGGTAATGACGACACCAGCCAAGGGAGCCCTCAGCAGCCACTCGCCGCGTGCCTGATTCTCCAGCGACTCCTGTTCGATCCGGGCCAGCTCTGCCGCCACCGCGTTTTCGCGGATCATCAGCCGGGCGTGCAGCTCATCAAGCTCTCGCTCGGTCTGGGCAAGCTGGCGTTCGATCGCCGCCTGTTGCCGCTCCAGCATCTGCACGGCGGCCGTCTGCTCAAGGACATCGGCTTCGTGCTGCAACAGCTGGATGCTGCCGATGTGATTGCGCGCTTGCAAGGCGCTCAGTTTTTCCAGCGCCGATTCGGCGATTTCGACGCGCCGCCGCGCCGTACGCTTTTGTGCCTGAAGATGACTCATCTCCAGACGAATCGCATCCAATTGCGACTCGATTCGATCACGCTGCACCTGCATCAGTCGTTGTTCGGAGGCGAACCCATCCTCTACGCTGGCACGACGCCGATCAATATGTTCGCCTACCGATTCCATGAGCAGGGCATCACCGGTCGCCCGATTGGTCGCAATCACCGCCAGCGCCTGGCCGGCGTCGACGCGCTGCCCTTCCGAAACCAGCATTTGCGTCACCGTGCCACTGCCCGGCGCCACCACCTTTGCCTCGCCGGAAATCGGTACCAGTTGGCCGCCGACGCGGGTCTTGCGTGGAACCTCGGCGAACGCCACAAACAGCAGCCCGGCCAGCACCGGCAGCAGCAGAAGCCAGAGGCTTCTGGCTGCCAGGAACGAACGAGCGATCAGAGGCGAACCGCCTTCCGCGGAGCCAGAGTTGCTCGCCTCGGTACGAAACAGGTCGACGTTCATAGCCGTATATGCCTGTGCGGTCGCTGCTTGCGCTGCGGTGTGACGACGATTCCGGTGACTGCGCCGGCCGCGAAGAAAAATCGCCGGACCGCCGGATTGAAGCTCCTGCGGTCCGGCGCCGGCAACGTCAATAGTGCGGAATGTACGGATCGTCCTGGAACGGCAACGTAGGCGACGATTCTCCTGGGAACGTCGGAGTATCCGCACCGATGATCGTCGTGTCGCCAAACGGATTGGTGTAATCGGCAGCCGGATTGGTGATCGGCCCGATGCCGCCGGCGACCTGTTCGACCTGCTCCTTGGCCAGGACGCGCCCCAGCACACGGTCATCCTGCTGTGGTTGCTTGCTCACGCTCTTGTACTCCTTTTCAGTGAATTGAAATTCGGCGGAACTCCGCCTTCGGAACAAGGCAGGTTGATCAACCTGCCGCGGTATCGGCCCGCGCCTCCGGCACGGGCTCAGGTGAAACGAAACCACCGCGCGCTTCGACGGCCAGAAGAGTCGGCTCGACTTCCTGGCAAAGATCCTCCAGCCGGACCGGGCAGGCGGGTCGGCGATAGACGAAATCGGCATCGCGCGACTCGATCAGTGAGCAGATCGCATCGACCAAGGTCAGCTCCGGTCGCCACTGTTCGAGAAACAGGAACTGGCCGGCCTCATTGACCTCAAGAAACGTCCATTCGCCATCGCCCGATACGATGAAATCGAAACCGCCCGAAACCAGGTCAAGCTGTTTCATCAATCGCCGGCACGAGCGATACACGTCGTCAGGAAGCTCGATACTCGCGGACGCGGCATCGGCATGCTGATGCAGTCGCCAGTCGTACTCTCCGTAGTCGATCCGTTGCGAATCGATGCGCACGGCAAAACAGCTGGCCCCGAAAAACTGCGCGCGTACCTCATAGGCTTTTGGCTTCTGCTGCTGGAAGATGCCCGGCGCAGCCTGCAGCAACTCATCCCGCGGAAGATCGCCCGCGGTCACCCGTGCAGTGAAGCTGCCGTACAACTTGCCGGCCTCATGCCAGATGCCGCCGAACAACGGCTTGTGGATCACACATTCGCGCTCGGCAAGAAACTGCCGGATTGCGGTCGGATCATTGCTGATCAATGTGTCGGGTATGCGCAAGCCGCACGCGGGTGCCAAACGCAGCTGGTTTGCCTTGACGTCGGCGACGCCGGCAGCCCGTTGCGGATTGATCCAGAAGGCGTCGCCCGCGAGGACATTGATCGCCCGCTCCAGCATATGGTTCTGCTCGCGGACGTAGCGATGGTCCTCCGGCGCCACGCAAGCCGGCACCTTCGCCCAGGTCGGGCGTCTGTTCCATACGACGTCGACCTGATCGAGCGCAAAGGAACCGTCACCGGCACGAACGATCGAACTCGACCGTCGGTTCGAGAAGCGAAGCTCGGCTGTGGTCGCTTCCGGCAACTGATCACCCCGGTAGCGGATGACGCGATGGCCGCGCCGGCGTAGTTCGGACGTCACCACGTCGGCGTGAACGTCGCCTTCCTGCGTATGGATCAGCACCGTCAGTGGCTGGGAAATGTTCATGTCACACGACTGCCCTGTTGAGTGGTCACCAGGCGCCGGACATGTCCAGCACCTGGCGGTTGTACCGCGCCCGGGTCCGGTTGCTCGCGGACCCAGGCCTTGGTTGCCTCTGGCAACTCCGGTCTGATTTCGGCTGAAACCCGACCCGCTAGTTCATGATCAGGTAGCACTCGCCCATGTACGATCCGCAAGCGAATGCGGCGAGAATGCAGCCTGCGCAGCCAATTCCTCCGCCGCAGCCGGTTGCGCCACAAGCGGCGGCGGTCGCGCATGCGGCAACACCGTTGAAATGGGTAAGAGCGCTGCACGAGCCTTTGAGCAAGTTGCCTTCCAGCTCACCATCGAAGCCTGCGAGCGCATCGGCGGCAACCGCAACCGCGTCCTTCTCGACCGCACGCCAGATGCTTTGCAGAGCTTCGCGAACCTCACCAGGCAGTTCACTCTTCGACGAAGCGCACGACTGCGGAGCCGGAAACGCCATGGCCAGTGAACCGCTGCTCTCCTCGCCCGCTGCCGAGACCAGATCCCACCGGATCACATACTCCGAGCCTTCGCGTGGGGCGTCGATCCGGATCTTGACGCTGCCGTTCTCATCGGCACGCGAGTAACTCATCATCGGCTGCTGTTCCTGGCCGATCTTCGAAAGGCCGCCGTTTTCGGCGCCCAGGCTTTGGATCACAACCGAACCGCCATCGTCGGTGACATAGGACGAGGACAGCGCAAAAGCCTGACCCACCAGCAGCACGAGCACAAAGGCTCCGGACAACAGAATCGAAAAAATCCTGGAAATCATCACTTCATCTCCTGCATCAATGAAGACAATCGAACCCTGAAGGCCAGGGCAACCCGGAGCCTTGCGGGCCCCTCATTGGTTTACTCGCAGCGATTGCTGGAATTCGATCAACCTGGAACAAGACGTGAGACTCGGAACGATCAGGCGCGACGAGACCGCAGCGGCAGCGGATTCGATTGCATCGAACGATCTCTCGTCAGTACTGCATCTGCGCATGGCAGTTGTTCATGTACGCGCCGCAAGACGCAAAAGCGGATACGCAGGCTGAGCAATGACCCGCTTGTACGCATCCAGTCGAAGCGCAGGTGGCTGCAAATCCACATGCCATCAAGCCGGACCAGTGCTCAGCAGCACCGCAACCGGAAGCGAGCGTTGCCGATGTGTCGCCGTCAACGAACAGACTGATGCCTTCGGCGGCTATTGCCGGCACATCGGCCTCGACTGCGCGCCAAACACTCTGCATCGCTTTTTCGACTTCCTCGGCAATGCCGGGATCCAGTGCCGAACACCTGCTGCTCTGCGGCAACAGCGATATCGTCAGCGAACCGTCGCTGTCGCTACCGATATTCGGCAACAGCTGCCAGCGCAATTCAGTTGCCAAGTCCTGGGCGGAGGGACCGACGCTGATCTCGACGACACCATCCTCGTCGGTGCGCTGATAGCTCAACCAGGGCTGACCGTCCTCGTCAGCCTCCAGCCAGCTCCCGGCGCTCATGCTTGAGCCGTGCATCAGCACCGAACCTCCGTCGTCGAGCGTGCGGATTGACGGCGACCCAACCACCTGCCCAGCGAACAGGACCAAGGACACGAAACCGCACAACCAGATTGAAAACATCCTGGAAACCATGACCCAACCTCCGATTTGAGTGAAGATGCTCCGGCCCGAGCGATCAGGCCGACCCGGATCCCCAACGGGACTCCTTATGGATTTACTCGCAGGTGCCATCAGGATTCGATCAGCCGGCGCGGCAGACGCGTTCGAAGCGAAAAGCCGGACGGTTTTTGCCACTCGCTCCCCGCGACTCCGGCGTCGAGCAAGCTCGACGCTACAACAGCCCGCCAAGTCGCCAACGCGGTCGTTGTAGAGCACAGCTCGCTGCGCTTTGCGGCCGCCAGGCCGCGCGGTCTAGATCTGGCTTGGCATGAGAAATGCGGGCAGGTGAAAGCAACCGTGAACTGACACCCGCCCGAAGCGGTGGTATCAGTACAGCTGCTGCGACCCGAAGCAATCGCGCGTACGCCACGCAACCGATGGCCGCAATGGCGCAATCAGCACAGCCAATACCGCCGCCACAGGCAGTCGCTCCACATGCGACAACCGTGCCGCATGCGGCCAACCAAGCGGCATGCGTCAGAGCGCTGCACGACGACTTGAGCGTGGCGCCATCGCCAACACTGTCGATTCTTGCTATACCCTCGACCGCGGTCGACATCGCTTCCTTCTCTACCGCAAGCCAGATGCTCTGCAAGGCCTCGCTGACCACCTCCGGAAGCTCACTCTTTGCTTCAGCACAAGATTGCGGCGAAGAGATTGCCATGGCCAGCGAACCGCTGCTCTCGGCACCATCAGACGCAACGAGCTGCCAGTTCAGCACATACCCCGAGTCTTGCCCCGAGGCATCGATACTGAGCTTGACGCTGCCGTTGTCGTCGAAGCGCTCGTATTCGAGCATGGCCTGCGGGCGTTCCTGACCGATCTTCAGCATGCCGCGTTGATCGGCTCCATGGTCACGGATTGACACCACACCGCCATCATCGGTGACGTACGCCGAAGATACCGCCGTCACCTGGGAAACGAAGAAAGAAGAAGTGCGATCGTCGAGAACACGTAAGCACAAATCCTTCTGACAATTATTGAACCTCCATACGAATAAACTTGCATTGGCCCTGTGTCGAAGGGCAGCTCGGACCCGTCTTCAGGCCCTCAATGGTTCACTCGCGGACAACGATGAAATTCGATCAAGCGCACGTGAGGAACATACCCGTGTCTCAACACGGATCAGGTCCGATTCCCGCAGACCTGTCCAACAGGGCGTCTTCTAGAGCTGGAGAGCTAGGAACCTACCGCCTAGCTTCCTAGCAAACTATTCAGGCTGAGGAAGCGCAACGGCGCGGTAGCGGTAGGTACCGGTGCCGCGCCGTTGCGCTGAATCGCTCAGTGACGAGCAGTACTCGTCACATGCCGCTGCATGACAGATAGCGGCTGGACTGTGAGCTGACGTTGTACGGTGACGTTACGATCACGGTCAGCTGACCACCGGGGGATCCGCTGCACCAGATCTCCTGACTGGCTCCCGCGTACGGCGCCGGTACGCTTGTGTGGATCGTGCCGGTCGTATTCCAAGTGTAGGTGACACTGCCCAGCGGATAGACCTGGCAGAAATAGGACCCCTGGACCGTCTGCACACAGTCGATATTCACTGTACCGGGCGGCTGAGGCGGAGTGCGGCAATACACCACTTGCGGGAACGGGCAGTCAAGATTGTTCGTTGTGGTTCCCGCGAAATCCACCAGCGACGGTGCGACCCCGCCGTCCACGGTCGCACTATCCGGGTCAGAGGTGGCGCCGTGTTCTGCGGCAGAGGAGTTTCCTTCAAGCGGACGGTCGCCTCCTCCAAGCGGTTGCTCCTGCTCCAGCCATCGGTTCGACTCGCCGAGTCCGTAGATTATGATGGGCAGTTGTGGCCCAGCTCCGCCTCCGTCATAGGGATAGACGACCGGGTAGTTCGGCCCTGGGCAGTTCGCACAGCAGCCTAGCTCACACACGACCTCGCCTTGAATTTCATCGGGCGATGATGCCTGTGTGTAACCGACCGCTACCAGTAGCCACGCCGATATTCCCATCGTCAGCCCATACATTGTGAAGAGTCTGGCATTTACTCCAAACGAAACGCGAAGCATCTAGCACCTCCTTTAGTGATGAAAAATCTTGCTCGACCTACGCATGCACCGACACGGCGTCACCGGCAATCAACTTGGATATTCTGTCCGTGTCGACTGGTAGCCGGTCGCACACTGGGCTAACCCGATGTAGAAAATCGAAGATCGCCCAAGTCCGACAATCTGCTAGCCCTTACCAGCGCGCATACTTAGATACTCGCAATTCGAGGCCCAGATCGATCACCCGCCCTCCCCTTCCTCGTTCATCAGGTTACGAAACAAGTCCACCCGATCGCACAGCACTCGCGATGCCACAGGCGGATTCGCCTCGCAGCGCAATCGGGCACCGGCATCCGCAAGCGCCCTCGCGTATCGGGCCCGCATCTCGCTAGGCCAGCCGTGGACTTCGGCGGGAACATCCTCCGGCAACAGGGTGTCCAGTGACTCGTAGTCAAGCCCCCGCGTGGCGAGCATCCTGTGCACCTCCAATCTGAATACGGCGGCGAGAACGGTCCCGGAACCCTCGCTCCTGTCGATGTCGGCGATCGCCTCACGATAAATCGCTTCCGCGTCGACACTTCGGTCCAGATAGCGCTCCAGCACCGTGCCCAGGTTGTAGACGACCCGAACAGTGTCGCTGTGGCTGGCTCCCAACGCTCTTCGATAGTCGGCCACCACTTGTCGGTACTCGTCGACAGCCTGATCGTACTGCCCGTTCGTCTGCAGGGCGGCCGCCAACGAGAATCGGGCTCGCGCCGCCATGGCGCTGCTGACACCGTAGCGAGCCACGACCGCGGCCAGTGCTTGTTGCGCTTCGTCGATCGCGGCTTCTGGATGGCCGGCACTGCGCAGCAGATCGCTGCGCCAGATCCGCGTCAGAGCGATGCGCGGATGATCTGCGTCAAGGGCTGCGTGTTGCCAAGCGAGCGTGCGATCGAGCACGTCGGCTCCCTCGGCATGGCGTCCAGCCTCGCGGTGTGCCTGCGCGGCAAGCCAGTGCACCTGGGTTGCAAGAAAATTATCCGGTGTCGCATCTTCCAGCCGCGTCGACGCCTCCTCCAGCAGCGCAATCGCTTGATCGGGATCGCTGGATAGCAACAGTCGAGCCTTGGCGATCAGATAGTCGGCGTGGTCGGCGCCATCGATGCTGCGCACCTGGGCGAGCGATAGCTCCGCCAGGGGGTATCTTCGATTTCCGGTCGCTGCCCGCCCAAGCACCAGCAGCAGGCTTCGGCGGAGCTGGAGCGGCAGAACCGTTTTGACCGAAACATCCAGAGCTCGTCCAGCCAGGGCCTCAGCCTGGGCATGCCGCCCCAGATCCAGCTCGACCTCGGCGATGGTGGCGGCCAAAGTAGCAAACAGCTCTGGTTGATCGTCGGCCAGTGCTTCGATGCGTTCGCGCGCCGACTCCAGCACCTGGCCTGCGCTGACATTGGCACCGGCGACGCGACCCGGATCGGCGCCAGAGAAGGCATCACGCAGCATTTCGACGGCGTGCTGGGCACGGTCGCGCTCGACGATGGCGCGATTGCGCTCAGCGGCCAGCGCGATTGCCTGCGTGGCGATGGCCACCAGGGCGCTGACCATCGTCAACACCAGCAGCGCGCTCAACGCCACCGCCGTCCGGTGCCGGTGCAGATAACGGCGCGTGCGATACCAGCGTTCACTGTGCCGGACCCGGATCGGGTAGCCGTCCAGGTGCCTGCCGATTTCGGCATCGAGCTCGCCGGCGCCGGCATAGCGCTCGGTGGGTGCCTTGCGCAGGCAGCGCAGCACGATCGCGTCGAGATCGCCGCGCAGCCGCCGGGCCAGCGCCGGCGCCGACGCCAGGCCACGTGTGATCGCGACCTCGTCCGCAGCCGCCGCCGCACGCCGGCTCGGGGCTTCCGCCGGCTGGTGCAGCATGCACTGGACCGCATCCTCGACGCTCAACCCGTCGAGCCCGAAGGCCGGCGAACCGGCCAGCAGCTCGTACAGCAGCAGGCCAAGGGCATAGACGTCGCAGGCAGTGCCGACCGGCGCACCGCCGAGCTGTTCCGGTGCGGCATTGCGTGGTGTCAGGTAGCGCTCGACCGTCGCCGTGCTGTCCATGCCGGTGCCGTCGAGCGCCTTGGCGATGCCGAAGTCCAGCAGCTTGGCCTCCCCCTCCGACGTAACCAGCACGTTGCCGGACTTGATGTCGCGATGGATCACCAGGCTGCGGTGGGCATGATCGACCGCAGCCAGCACCTTGCGGAACAGCCGCAGGCGCGCTTCGATGCCAAGACCGTGACGGTCGCAGTAGTCGAAAATCGGCACCCCGTCGACCAGCTCCATCAGCACGTACGGCGTACCCTCGGACAGCAGACCGGCATCGATGAAGCGACAGATGCCGGGATGGTCGAGCGAGGCCAGCACCTGCTGCTCGGACGAGAAGCGCTTCAACAGGGCCGGGTTCAATGCCTCCTGCCGGACCAGTTTCACCGCCACCTGCTGCTCGACCTGGCCGTCGCAGCGCTCGGCCCGATAGACGCGACCCATGCCGCCGGCGCCGATCAGCGAGATGATGCGAAACGCGCCGACTTGGCGTCCTTCGACGACGCTTTCGGGCATGGCTGCACCCAGCAGACCGGACAGGTCCGTAGCCGCCAGCCGCCCGCCGCCCGTGCCTTCGTGCTCGCGGTCGCGCGCCAGCAGGCGCAGAACTTCGTCGGCCAGCTCCGGGGCATCACGGCACTGCGCCCGCAGCCACGCTTCAACCTCGCCATCCGGCAGATCGAGCGCCGCGTCGAACAGAGCCCGCAACCGACCGAGCCGAGCTTCAGCCACGACCGGTCTCGACCGGTGGATCGAGGCGTTCGGCAAGCCAGGCACTGGCGAATCGCCAGCGTCTGCCGACCGTTGCCGTCGACGAATCGCACAGCTCGGCAATCTGTGCGGCATCAAAACCGCCGAACACGCGCAGTTCGACGATCCGGGCGCTTTCCGGATCCGACTGCGCCAGCTCGGTCAGCGCCTGGTCGACGGCCAGCCAGTCGAGCTGGTCGCCACCGTGAGGCAACCGATCGGTCGTGATGTCGTCGAGTGCGACGATCTCGACCTGCCCGCCACGCTTGTCGGCGCCCCGCTGGCGCAGATAGTCGACCACCACACGGCGCAGCACGGTCGCGGCGATGGCAAGAAAATGATCCCGATTGCGCCAGTCGACTCCGTACTGGCGCTGCAGGCGATCATAGGCCTCGTTGACCAGCTCGGTCGCGGCCAGGGTCAGGACGCCGTGGTTGCGCCGGACGTGGCCAGCGGCCAATTCGTGCAGCATCGGATAGACGCGCGCCACCAGTTCGTTCTCAACCGAACGGTCACCGCCCTTCCAGCGTTCCAGCAGCTGGGTGATCTCGCTGGCATTCATGGCTGCATGCCGTTTTGCATCGTGTCCGCCCCCGGTCACTTGCCTTGCTGCGAGCAAAAGCGACACCGGAATGTGCTGCCCGCCGGTCTCCGACGGCTGCACTGGCGATGTCCCTCTCCCTGTGATTTCCCCAAGAACGGAAGCATAGCGCGAATTGCCAACCTCCTCGGTGGCGCCCGGGATAGCAGCCACATTGACTTTCCAGGCCGTTGGGTGGCTTGACACGGGCGAGAGCTGCGCGCCTGCCGGCGCGGACTTGGCTGTTATACGACATTTTTCGTTGATAACGCCAGACCCAGTCGGGACGATCGTTCGATTTGCTACCGCGAGCTGGACCTGTTCGGGACAAACTCTCTTGCGGCGCCAGGCAGTAGCCGGCCGGCAAAGGCCATCGAGCTGGGATGCGATGGAAAGTGTGTTAAGAATCGTTACAACTATGCGATCCACATCACGTTTTTCGGTTGAAGCGGCTATGATTTGCACATGGGCAGTAGGGTTGCCAAAGCAGTCAACCGCCGAACCAGCATAGGCATCCGTTTCTTTGCTGCTGCGCTCGCGCTGGGCCTTGGGCTAAACAGCCAGCTGGCCTCGGCGCAGCAACACGCCCCAGAACCGATTCCTGGGCTCGACGAATTGGCTTCCTTGTGCACCCGCGAGGACTGCCGGCGCAACCTCGTCTTGCAACTGCGCCTTGCCGGCGGTGATATCCACCAGGAACGTGTCGAACTGTACCGCCCCGCCATCGGCTCCGACAGCGTCAGCATCCTGGTCGGCGACGAGGTCCGGGTGGTACCGGAGTTCGCCCGCAACAACTTCACGAACTGGCGCGAGCGCCGCCGGCGCGAACTGCCTAATACGCCGATCCTCAGCTTCCGACTGCGCCAGAATACAGACGGCACGATGGCGGCTGCGCTCGGCAACAGCGGACAGTCGGCGGTCAAGATCGACCTGTTTGTGCGCGAGCCCGGCAGCGACCGCTTTCAGTACCGGCCGACCTGCCCGATTCCGGCCGGCCAGACCCTGTTCGAATACTGGGATGAACCCGTCCTGGAGATGCAGGTGCGCAGCGCCCTGATACTGCCCCGTACCGCCGACCTCAATCGAATGTGCGAATGAGCCTTTGCCGGCTCCGGCTGCGAACTGCCCGGGGATCGATGCTCTGCCGATCGTTGGCCCCTCGGCCCGGCAATCGGTGTGGAACCAGAAAGAAATCGAGATCACCGATGGCCGCGAGGACGGCGATCGCGCATGGATCCAGTTCAGCGGTCGCGAGAATGGCGCCGCCATCGCTGGCGACGCCGAACTGCATCGTGAGGACGGCCGCTGGTACGTGAGTTCGATCAATATCCGATAGCAGCAGCCATTTCCTGTCCCCCCGTTACCCGATCTTCACTGGAAGCCGTTGCGAAAGATCAGGTCGGCCTGGACATTGCCGGTGACCGCGACCGCAAACGGTTGCGGTCCCTGCGGTACGTTGTGCCCGCGCACCCGTATCGTGTACTGCCCGGCTGGTGCCGACGCCAGCCGAACTTCCTCGAAGTTGTTGTAGCGGTCGCGCTGCTGACCGACCAGACCGGCAAAACCGTAGTGTATGGTTCCGCCGGGATCGACCAGTTCCAGATCAAGATCGTTGACCAGGGCACCGTGGCTGGCTTCCAGGCCGGCGACGTCGGACCAGACCAGGGTCACCCGCAGATCGGCGCCACCGCTGCCGATCTGCAACGGCACCTGCGCCTGCTGACCGGTCTGTACGCCGGGTACCGCTTCGAAATACGCCGGCCGGCGCTGGCCACTGAAAATCAGGGTATTGGCCAGGTCCATGCGCCCCCAGCCTTGGTGGATGTCCGGCCGGCGCCAGACGTCCTGGGTCGAACCAGCACCGTACTGGCCCGGCGTCATGTCACGGGCGGCATTGATCAGCGTCGCCTTGACCAGGGCAGCACTGGGATTGTGGCCGAACCCGGTCAGAAAGTACTCGCGCACGATGGCGGCGCCACCGGCAACCAGGGGCGAGGCCATGCTGGTGCCACCGGCATACAGGTAGTACGCGTTGAACACGCCCCAACCCTCGCCGGCACTCTCATTGCGCGCCGAAACAATGTTGGTACCGGGCGCGACGATATCGGGCTTGAGGCGGTTGCTCAAGGTCGGCCCGCGGCCGGAGAATGGCGCCATGCCATTGCTGTGATCAGATATCCGGTCGCTGGCGATCGGATTGACCGGAAAGGTCGATGCCCAGCAACCACCATAGGTTGAACAGCCGCCGCCGGGATTGAACCCGCCGCTGGCGCGCAGATTCTCCGAAGCGCCGACGGCAATGACGTTCTTCGCGGTCGATGGCGGGGTCGCCGTCGTGAGGTCCGAGACACCATCGCTGTTGCCGTCGCGGCCCTGGTTGTGTGCGGCAAACACCGCGACCATGTCGGGAAAATCGCGAATGAAGCGGTCGGCATCGCGCGCGAACGTGTTGTAGGTACCGAACGTCGACGGATGGGTGGAGCCCCAGGAATTATTGTTCACCCGCAGGGCGCTGTTGAATCCGTACAGGGGTGTCCAGTAACCGGAATAGCCATTGTCCATGGGCACGCCGCTGAAGTCGTCGCAGGTGCTCCAGACGACCAGACCGGCCTTTGGCGCGATGCCTGCGTGCGAGCCCGCATACAGATTGGCGCCGGGATTGGCGCCGCTTCGGACACCGCTGCCGAGCACCGAACCGGCGACGTGCGTGCCGTGATGATTATTGTCGGCCCAATGTCCGCAGCTGCCACCGCCCCAGCTCCAGCCGACCACACGGCCGGCGAAATCCTGGTGCACGGTATTGACGTTGCCCGTGCTCAGGCCGGAGTCGGTGACGGCGACGATCTGACCCTGGCCGTAGTAGCCGAGCTGCTGCTCGACAACGTCCTTGGCGACCAGCTGGTTGCCGCGTGCGACCGAGTTCGCGAACTCGAGCGCATGCTTCGGTTCAATCCATGCCACGGCACGGATGGTCGCCAGCTCGAGCAGGGCCGCTTCGTCAGCAACGACGTCGAACAACGCTCCGCCGCCGCTGTCTTCGCCGTGCCCGCGCACTTCGGCTCCGGCCGCGAGCAACATCGTCAACAGGGAATCGACCGGCTCGCCATTGAATCCGCGCACGATCAGCTCCCATCCGTGGCCGGCGCGCGGTCGCAATGCAGATTCGAGCAGCTCGTTCGACAGTCGGTAGGCTGGTGCGAACGGCCCGATCCAGCGCACCTGGGCGAGTGCCGACAGCCGCGCAAGATTGCTCGGCTCGGCACGTACGAGAACAGCGAAATCAGGCACATAGTCGAGAACCTCCAGGCCGGCAGCATGCAGGAACTGCTGCCATTCGCTGCGAATCGGACTATCGAACTGCACCAGGAAATAGTCACGGCTGCCGACGCCGCGGCTGCTGCCAGCCAGCGCCGGGGTCAGCGACGCAGTGTCCCGATTCGGATCGAAATGTGCCTGTTGCAAGCGAATCTCGATCCGGCCGGAAGTATTCGCCAGACCACTGTCGTCGTTTCCTACATAGCTGCCCCAGGGCGGACTGGCCGCCGGGATGCCC
>CAZFUH010000012.1:0-24013 GCA_964522235.1 uncultured Rhodanobacteraceae bacterium | reverse complement strand
GCGCTGGGCGCTACCTCGTTATGTCTGCGGCCTGCACTGGCGCAGCCCGGAACAATTGCGTGCCCTGCTCGATGCGAACCAATGACGTGAGGATCCGGTTGAGCCCATTGTTTCCTCGACAAGAACGAGCACATGGCTGGGTGCCGACCTGCGAAGGCATTGCCGACAAGCCTGCGAAACGGGTGAGCAATGCCGGCTAGCCAGCCGCTGACCGGCCACGGTGTCGCGCTGATGCTCGGCAGCGTGCTCAGCTTCGGCCTGATGGCGATCACGATCCGCATGGCCAGCGCCCAGTTGCATCCGTTCGAGATCGCCTTCTTCCGCAACCTGTTCGGCCTGATGTTCACTGCGCCGTTGATCTGGCACACCGGCCTGGGGCTGCTGCGCACCAATCGTGTGCGCCTGTACCTGGTGCGTTGCGTGGTCGGTCTCGGTGCCATGCTGACCGGCTTCTGGGCACTCGTGCACCTGCCGTTGGCGCAGGCGGTCGCCCTCAGCTACACGACGCCGTTGTTCGTGACCATTCTGGCGGTGCTCGTACTTGGCGAAGTCGTTCGGGCGCGCCGCTGGAGTGCGGTCGCAATCGGCTTTGTCGGTGTCCTGGTGATTCTGCGGCCAGGCGTTGATGGCTTGCAGTTCGCCGCCATGGTGGCATTGGTCTCGTCCCTGCTCGCGGCCAGTGCCGCGGTCAGCATCAAGTTTCTCGCCCGCACCGAGCATCCGGACGCGATCGTGATCTGGATGGTCATGATCATGACGCCGCTGTCGCTGCTGCCGGCGCTGCCGTTCTGGCAATGGCCGAATGCGGAAAGCTGGTTCTGGGTGATTCTGACCGGCGGCTTCGGCACCTTGGGTCATATCTGCCTGACCCGCGCCTATCGCATCGCCGACGTGTCAGCCCTGCAACCGCTGAACTTCCTGCAACTGCCGATCGTCGCGATGCTGGCCTGGCTGCTGTTCGCCGAACCGGTCGATGCCTGGACCGCACTCGGTGCCGGCATCATCTTCGCGAGTACGATCTATATCGCCCGCCGCGAGGCGGCGCTGCGGGTGCGTCAGGTCACCGACCCTGACGTCGGCTCGGAAACCATGACCAACCGCTAGAAGGGATCGCGGCGGCTACGGAGGCGTGCCGTAGCGGCGAACTACGTAGTCGTCGATGACCGCGACGAACTCGTCGGCGATGTGTTCGCCGCGCAGGGTCATCGCCTTCTTGCCATCGATGAACACCGGCGCCGTCGGAGCCTCGCCAGTTCCCGGCAGGCTGATGCCGATATCGGCATGCCGGCTCTCGCCTGGGCCATTGACTACGCAACCCATGACCGCGAGAGTCAGATTTTCCACGCCAGGATACTTGAGCTTCCACACCGGCATCTGATCACGGACATGACGGGTCACCTGCTGTGCCAGCTCCTGAAAGAAACTGGAAGTCGTGCGGCCGCAGCCAGGACAAGCAGTGACCATTGGTGTGAACGACCGCAGGCCCATGGTCTGCAACAACTCCTGTGCGACGATGACCTCGGCGGTTCGCGACTGGCCGGGCTCAGGGGTCAGCGAGATCCGGATCGTGTCGCCGATGCCTTCCTGCAACAAGACGGCAAGCGCGGCGCTGGAGGCGACGATGCCCTTGCTGCCCATGCCGGCCTCGGTCAGGCCCAGGTGCAGGGCGTAGTCGCCGCGCACGGCCAGCTGCCGATACACCGTGATCAGCTCCTGGACGCCGGAGACCTTGCACGAGAGCACGATCCGCTCGCGCGGCAGACCCAGTTCCTCGGCGCGCGCAGCCGAATCCAGGGCCGAACGGATCAGTGCCTCGCGCAGCACCCGCGCAGCATCCCAGGGCTCGGGGCGGGCATGGTTCTCGTCCATCAGTTGCGCCGCCAGCACCTGGTCCAGCGAGCCCCAGTTGACGCCGATTCGGACCGGCTTGCGATACCGGATCGCCAGCTCGACGATGGTCGAAAACTGGCTGTCCTTTTTCTTGCCGAAGCCGACATTGCCGGGATTGATACGATACTTGGCCAGGGCCTCGGCACACGCCGACTCGGCCGCGAGCAACTGGTGGCCGTTGTAGTGGAAGTCACCGATCAGTGGCGCCGTTACACCGATCATGTCCAGGCGCTCGCGGATTCGCGGCACCGCGGCGGCGGCTTCGGCGGTGTTCACGGTCAATCGCACCAGTTCAGAGCCGGCGCGCCATAGCTCGGCGATCTGTCGCGTGCTGGCCTCGACATCGGCGGTGTCGGTATTGGTCATCGACTGGACCACGATCGGCGCCTCGCCGCCGATGCGTACGCCAGCAACGTCGACCGGCCGGCTCGCGCGTCGCGAGCCGGCGCCGTAGCGGCCTGGCGTGGTGTCGATCATGGTCTTGGCTGCAAGTTTGTGAACGGCCGCAACGGCGAATTCGAGGTTTGCGGTTGAGTCGGCCATTGCTTTCGGTGGAGACTGTCCGGCCGCAACCGGCCCGGAACCTTGATGCTTCGGTATTTCTTCGCGCTGATCCTGCTGTGCCCGTGCTCGTTGCCCGCGCAGGAGCAGTTTACCGCGGATCGGCTTTGGCAGCTGTTGCGCCTGGCTTCGTTCGAGGTCAGTCCGGACGGTCGCACGGTCGCGGTCGCGATCACCGCATTCGACGTCGAGGCCGATCGCAGCAGCACATCGATCTGGTTGTTCGATTTGCACGGTCGTCGCCAGCCGCGGCTGCTGGATACTGGTTCCGGCAGCGCCAGCCAGCCTGCCTGGCATCCGGACGGCAGGCATCTGTTCTTCCTCCGAACCGAACCCGAGCAAGCAACGCAGCTGTATCGGCAGGCGATCGGCAACGGTCCAGCCCAGCCATTGACGGCGCTGCCGGTATCGGTGCGCCGCTACCGCGTCGTTGCAGACGGCGGCGCCGTGATCTTCGAGGCTCCAACCTGGCCCGATTTGAACGCTGATTTCGAACGCGTACGCATCCGCCAGGACGAGCACAAGGCCGACAAGACCCAAGCCAAGATTTCCGAGACCCGTGTCCTACGGTACTGGGACAGCTACCTCACCGACGGCATGGTGCCGCACCTGTTCCGTCTGGACGCCGAGTCCGGCGCCATTGTCGACTTGTTGCCCGGTTTCGACCGGATCACCGGTTTCGAGCGTTTCGACTGGGACGCCGCGACCGATGGCAGCCGCATCGTCTATTCGGCAAACGCCACCCAGGCGCCTTTCCGCGAACTGAACTTCGACCTGTTCCTGCGCGAGCTCGCCGACGGTCAGGAACGCAACTTGACGGCGAACAACCCGGCCGATGACGTCCGACCGGTGTTCTCTCCCGACGGCCGGCGGATCGCCTACGGGCGCCATCGACGCCCAGCGACCGGGTCGGACTTCCGGCAGCTGGCCATGATTGACCTCGACACCGGTACCGACACCGTGCTCGCCGGCAACCTGCACAGCCATGCCACATCCTGGCGCTTCGGCCAGGATGGCAAGCGCATCCTGTTCCACAGCGAGCGCCACGGCCGGCATAACCTGTACCAGTGGCGTGACGGCCGCGTGCGCCGGCTTGCCGGCGGCGGCAGCACCGAGTCGGCTCAGCCGGCCGGCCGCGGCATCGTCTATGCCCGGCACGATTTTCGATCGCCGCCGGATCTATGGCTGCTGGAACCGGGCCAGGAACCGCGCCGGATCACCGCGTTGAACGACACTCGCATGGCCGAGATCCGGCACGGCCGCTACGCCAGCGTCGACTACACGGGCGCCGATGGTGTTCGCCTGCACATGTGGGTCGCCTATCCGCCCGGCTGGCGCCGGGGCGAACGCTATCCGGCGGTGATCCTGAATCACGGCGGGCCGTTCTCGTCCTGGAGCGAGTCCTTCAGTTTTCGCTGGCATCCAGGGTTGATTGCCGCCGAGGGCTATCTCGTCGCCCTGCCGAACTTCCGGGGCTCGCTCGGATTCGGTCAGGAGTTCGCCGACACGATACTCGGCAATCACGGTGAGCTGCCCGCCGCCGACACCCTCGCCGCCGCCGACTGGCTGATCGAGAATGCCGACGCCGACGCGCAGCGCCTGGCGCTGGTCGGCGGTTCCTACGGCGGCTATCTGACCACCCTGCTCACCGGCATCAGCGATCGCTTCCGGGCCGCGGTCGTCCATGCCGGCGTCTACGATCTCGGCCAGCAATTCGCTTCCGATCAGCATTGGGGGCGGCCGGCGGCCTATGGCGCCGCGCCATGGACCGATCCGGTACGCCTGAACGCCTGGTCGCCGAGCCGGTTCGTACCCCAGATGAACACACCGACCCTGATCCTGCATGGCGAAGTCGATTATCGCGTTCCGGTCAGCCAAGGTATCAATCTGCACGGCGCCCTGAGCGGCAAGGGCGTGCCGACGCGGATCGTCATCTTTCCGCACGAGAACCACTGGATCCTGCGCCCGCAGGCGGCGCGATTGTGGTGGCGAGAGACTCTGGATTGGCTGCAACGCTGGAATCCCACCGGCGACGAACAGGGGGCGTCATGACTGCCGTCGACGAGCGCAAAGTGTTGACACCCACCGCGCTGAACCGCCTGGTTCGACAACTGCTGGACGACACGATGCCGGCGCTCTGGGTCGAAGGCGAGCTGTCGAATCTGGCCAGACCCTCGTCCGGACACCTGTACTTCACGCTCAAGGACAGCGGCGCCCAGATTCGTTGCGCGATGTTCCGCGCGCGCGCCCAGGGCCTGCGCTTCCGTCCCGGCGACGGCCTGCTGGTGCGCGTACGCGGCAAGATCAGTCTGTACGAGCCGCGTGGCGACTATCAACTGATCGTCGAACGGATGGAGGAGGCCGGCGAAGGCGCCTTGCAGCGCGCGTTCGAAGAACTCAAGCACAAACTCGCCACCGAGGGGCTGCTCGGCGTCGAACGCAAACGTCCGCTGCCGGCATTCCCGAACCGTCTGGCCGTGATCACGTCGCCGTCCGGAGCCGCCGTGCGCGATGTCCTGAGCGTGCTGCAACGACGCTTCCCGCTGCTGCCGGTGGATGTTCTGCCCTCGCCCGTGCAAGGCGCCGAAGCCGTGCCGGTGTTGCGCGAACGTCTGCGCCAGGCAATCGCCAGCGGCCGCTACGACGTGATCCTGCTGACCCGAGGCGGTGGCTCCCTGGAGGATCTGTGGGCGTTCAACGACGAACAGCTGGCACGCGACATCGCCGCCTCGCCGGTGCCGATCGTCGCGGCAATCGGCCATGAAGTCGACGTCACCCTGGCCGAACTGGCCGCTGATCTGCGCGCTCCGACCCCATCCGCAGCCGCCGAGGCGCTCAGTCCGGAAGCCCAGGAGCTGGAACGCCGGCTCGCCCGGCTCGGGCAGCAGTTGCACCGGCAGCAGCGACGCGAACTGGAGCGGCTCGGGCAGCGTCTGGATTCGGCGCGGCTGCGGCTGCAGAACCTGGCACCGCAACGCCGGCTGGCGCTGATGCGCGAGCGCGCCGTCGTCGTCGGGCAACGCCTGCGGGAGCGAATCGAACGTGACCTGGAACGACGCCGCGCCGCCGTTGTCAGCATCGATCTGCGGCTGCGTCGATACGAGCCGAGCCAGCGCCTGGTGCAACTGCGTCGACAATTGCAGGCCGATCATGAGCGGTTGCTGCGGGCCGACCAGCAACACCGCCATGACCGGGCGCAACGCCTGCGCGAGCTGGCCCGCGCCCTGCACGCGGTCAGTCCTCTGCGCACGCTGGAACGCGGCTACGCTGTGCTGCTGGACAGCGAACGCCGAGTGCTCGCGACGACCGCCGAGGTCGCCCGTATCGGTCGCGTCGATGCCCGCCTTGCCGATGGTGAGATCGCTCTGGTCGTAGCAGCCCATGCGACTCCACACATCGACTGAAATCGGGGTATGATCAGGACACTGGTGGATCGAGGGGAATTGCCAGGAACCGGCCCAGGCCACGGAGGCATCGTTGACGCGACCGTGAACATCCGACCCAGACCCGTAATTCCGTTCCCTTCCGCCGTCGTCGGCGCCCGCCCCGAAGTGCGCGCACTCGACATCGATCCCGATCTCGCACTCGCCTATGAACAACTGCCCTCGGCATTGTTCATCATCGACGCCGCCGAAGATCGCATCGTCCACGCCAACCAGGCTGCCTGTGAGCTTTGTGGCCACCCGCGCCGCCGCCTGCTGGGCCGACTCACGATCTCGATGTTCGAAACCAAGCTGCAGCCGATCCTGCTGGACGTTCTGGCCACCGAACCCGGCGGTACCGAGCTGAGCACGCGTCTGCTGCCCCGGCGCGGACCGTCACTGCCGATCGCGATCCGAATCCGGCCATTGCAGATCGGCGGCAGGCGGTTGTGCCTGCTGCTGGCGTTCGACATCAGCCGGATGGCGCACGAACTGGACGCGCTAGGCGAATTGAATGAACGCGTAGACTCGACGCCGATGCCGGTCCACGCCGACCCCGTCATGCCAATGTCGTGCTCCGATCCGCAGGCGCACCGCCATCAGGCAGCGTTGGCATCGGCACTGCATCGAAGCCTTTCCGAACAGACACTGGAGCAAGTCTGGCTGCCGATCATCAATATCGCCGATCAACGCTGCATCGGGGTCGAGTCCCTGCTTCGCGGCGGTGGTGCCAGTATCGGCTTCAGCACCGCCAGTCTGATCGATACGGCCGCAGAACGCGGTCTGCTGCCGGAATTGGGCCGCGCCGCCGCCCGCCTCGCCGCCGATGGCTATCGCCTCCTGGTCAGCAAACGCCGCAGCGGGCTGATCGACTACTTCGGTCTCAACCTGAGGGCCCAGGAGCTGCTCACACAGGGCCATCTGGATGCGCTATTGAGCTGCATCGACGGCGCCGGCATGAGCATCAGCCGCCTGGTGGTCGAACTGGCCGAGCGCGACCTTGTCGAGCATCTGGACGCGCTGCAGCCGGTAGTCCGTGAACTGCGTCAGATGCGGGTACGAATCGCCATCGACGGCTTCGGCTCCGGTCCGTCCTCGTTCGCCTTGCTGCGCGATCTGCCGGTCGATCTGATCAAGATCGACCGCAGCTTCATCTGGCGGCTGGACACCAGCCCGCGCGCCGGCGAAATCGTCAGAGCGATGATCACCCTGGCGCACGGCCTGGACATCCAGACGGTCGCGGTCGGCATCGAAACCCGCACCCAGCTCGACCTGCTGGGCGAGCTGGGTTGCGACTTTGGTCAAGGCTTCCTGCTCAGCCGTCCGCTTCCAAGCACCGACCTGGCCGACTACCTGCGCCGCCGGACGTTCGCACTCGCGCGCTGACTGGTCCGCGAGCGCCGCGATCGATTCATTTGGCGACTCACGGCAGGACCGGCAAAGCATCCGGATCGTCGTTCGGAAATGTCGGCAGGTCACGCCAAGGTGCTGCAGGAAACGACAGCGCCGGATCGTAGTGGTAGCTGTGGCTGCCGACTCCGTAGTCACACAATCCGCCGACGTTCAAACAATAGCCCTCCAGCTCCTGCAGTCGGGTATCACTGATCACGTTCGTGTTCAACGCGTACCAGACGATGTCTCGCGCCTGCCAGCTGCGACCTGATTGCACAGGGTCGCTGGAGGCGCCGAACGACACCGGCGCGTCGGCCAGCAGATACACGGTGGTATCGTGAATATGGATCCGGTCGGTGCTGGAACCGGACAACTGCGCGAACGAGTCGTTGAGCAGATGACCGCTGCTGGTCAGGGTCGCTTGACGCATCCAGATTCCGCCCTTGATGTAGACATAGTCCACTGGCGCGTCGTTCATGCGCACCAGCTTGTGGAATGACACCCGGACACTGTTGTCGACGATCAGCACGTTTTCACCACCGCTGATACGGAACCCCCAGGAGTTCCGGTTGCCGGCAGTGACGATGTTGTTGTTGGCAAAAAACAGGTTGCGCGAGCGATCGCTCAGATGCGGCGTACCGTCGAATTCGCTGCCGGACTGGACGGCAACCAGCCGAATGAACGAATTGACGACCGCGAAGCGATCGACCACCTCGTCCGGGCCGGGACCCGACGGCAGGTAGATCGCGGTCCCGGAACGGCTCGTCGATGGCACCACGCCATTGTTGATTGCGACACCGTCAAACACGATGTCACTGGACGGGCCGACAACGATCGTGTTGCCGACCTGGCCGCCGCGAATCCGGATGCGATGACTTGGGGCATGGCTCGGTCCGGGAAGACTGCCGATCGCCAGAAAATTGATCACCACCTCATCGCCGAGCGTGACATCGCAATCCTCTACATGGCCGAGATTGACGACACCGATGTTGCCCGCCGCCGAAGCTACGGTGACCGCGCTGCCGGGGATCTCGCATTCGCTACGTAGCTGGCTGCCGGCAGCAGAGCCGGTGCCCGACACCGTGACACTGCGTACCGTGCACGGCAGCTGCGGCGGCGTGTATGGGCCGCTGGCGCCACCGCCGGTGCCAGGCAGGGTTGCCAGATCGAGACCGGGATACAGCGGATGCAGGCTGGCACCCGGCTCGAAGCCATCGGCGAAGATCGCATCGTTTGCGCAGGCCCCACCGCGAACTGCAGCCAGCGGCGTCGACCCGGTCGACCACCCCGCCCCGGTCAAGTCCCCGGCTGAGGCGAACGCCGAGGTGAAGATTCCGGCGACCAACAGCGCGCTGGTGATGCCGGCGTGACCAACTCTGAGAACGTCCTGCATGACCAAGCCCCCCTCTTGTGTCGTGCATCCACCGCTGATCCGGTACCGGCAAAGCGTACACCGGACCACCTGTCGATGCTCGAACCACCACCGAGCAGCTCTTCAGTCCAGCAGTCGCCAGCCAGGCAACGCCACGGGATCGAGATCGGCGGCGCTCAAGTGCGGGTGCCAGCGTTGACCAATTGCGCCAGACGACGCACAGCGACCATTACGGTCGGATAGTCCATCCCGACCTGGCTGCGCATGTCCGCGAACATGCCCAGGGTGAAGCGCAGTGCCGGATCGTCACCAGCAAACCATTCGGCGACCAGCTGTCGTCCGCCGCGGCGACCACCGTGGTCGGAAGCCAGAATCTGCGCGGTCAGTGCCCGGTGATGTGCGTACAGTTCATCGCGCAGGTTGCCGCGGGCATGAGCATGCCAGCGGCCGCCAACAGCGAGTTCCTCGATGCGATCCATCAGCCACTTCAAGTGCAGGGTTTCGCCGATCTGATAGTAGACCTCGGCGACCTGGGCAACGGCGAGTTTGCGCTCGGTTGCGACTTCGACGATGTCCAGGGCCGCGGCCAGCGGCGACAGGCCGCCGAGCTTGAACGCCAGGGACTTCGGCAGTCCGGCAGATCGCCAACGCTCGGCCTCGGCGGTCATGGCTTCGCGCTGCTGCGGCGAAACCAGCTTGCCGAGGTTGCCGCGCAATTCGGTCAGTCCGGGTGCGTATCGGGCCACCGCCTTGGCGATCACCAGCTTCTCGCCGGGCAGATTCAGAAGCCAGCGCGTCATCGGTCGCAGCAGCCCCCATATGCGCATCAGAGCATCGACCTGGACGGCATCGGGCAGCTTGCCGTCGAGGGCATCGATATCGGCCCAGAGCGCGCGTGCGTCGAGAATCTCACGGGCGATGCTGTAGGCCTTGGCGATCTGCGCCGCCGATTCACCGGTGTCCTCCTGCATCCGCAGCACGAAGGTTGCACCCATGCGGTTGACCATCGAATTGGTGACCGCGGTGGCGATGATCTCGCGTCGCAGTCGATGCTGTTCCAGTTCTTTGCCGTAGCGCTCCTGGATCGGCCGCGGAAAATATCGAGCCAGCTCGGTCGACAGATGCGGGTCCTCGGGCACATCCGATTCCAGCAGTCGCTGATACAGCTCGATCTTGGCATAGGACAACAGTACCGACAGTTCCGGTCGGGTCAGACCCTCACCACGGGCACGGCGCTCTTCGAACTCGGCATCGGAGGGCAGGTATTCGATACCGCGGTCGAGCTTGCCCTGCGCTTCCAGGGTGCGGACAAAGTGCTGCTTGGAGCCGAGCCGCGCCACGCTCATGCGTTCCATCAGGCTGATCGCCTGGTTTTGCCGATAGTTGTCGTTGAGCACGAGTTCGGCGACTTCATCGGTCATTTCGACCAGCAACTGGTTGCGGTCCTCGAACGCGAGCTGACCCTTGGCGACCAGTTCGTTCAGCAGGATCTTGATGTTGACCTCGTGGTCGGAGGTGTCTACGCCAGCGGAGTTGTCGATGAAATCGGTGTTGAGCAGAACGCCGGCGTTGCGAGCGGCTTCGATCCGGCCGAGCTGGGTCAAGCCGAGATTGCCGCCCTCGCCGACCACCTGGCAGCGCAACTCGCGGCCGTCGATGCGCAGCGGCGTGTTCGCCCGATCACCGGCGTCGGCATGGCTCTCGCTGTCGGCCTTGACATAGGTGCCGATGCCGCCATTCCAGAACAAGCCCACCGGCGCTTTCAGAATCGCCCGCATCAGCTCGTTCGGGCTTAGGGTACTGACGTCGCCGTCGATCCCGAGCGCAGCTCGCGTCTGCGCCGAGACTGGAATGGTCTTGGCACTGCGCGGCCAGACGCCGCCGCCCTCGGAGATCAGCGTGCGGTCGTAGTCCTGCCAGCTCGAGCGCGGCAGCTTGAACATGCGCTCGCGCTCCTTGTAGCTGCGCGCCGCATCGGGTTCGGGATCGATGAAGATGTGGCGATGATCGAATGCCGCGACCAGACGGATGTGTCGTGACAACAGCATGCCGTTGCCGAACACGTCGCCGCTCATGTCGCCGATGCCGACGCAGGTGAAGTCCTGCTTCTGGCAGTCGATACCGAGCGCTCGAAAATGGCGCTTGACCGATTCCCAGGCGCCGCGCGCCGTGATGCCCATGCCCTTGTGGTCGTAGCCATAGGAGCCGCCGGACGCGAACGCGTCGCCGAGCCAGAAATCGTGCTCGGCGGCTACGGCATTGGCAATGTCTGAAAACGTCGCTGTGCCCTTGTCGGCAGCGACGACCATGTACGGATCGTCATCGTCGTGACGGACCACGTCGACCGGCGGCACGGTCACTCCATCGATCAGATTGTCGGTGATGTCGAGCAGGCCATTGATGAAACTGCGGTAGCAGCTGACGCCCTCAGCCAGGACCGCATCGCGGTCGCCGCCGGCCGGCGGTCGCTTGACGAAGAAGCCACCCTTGGCGCCCACCGGCACGATCACGGTGTTCTTGACCATCTGCGCCTTGACCAGGCCGAGCACTTCTGTACGGTAGTCCTCACGACGATCGGACCAGCGCAGACCACCGCGGGCGACCGAGCCGAAGCGCAGGTGCACACCTTCGACCCGCGGCGAGTAGACGAAGATCTCCCTGTGCGGGCGCGGCTTCGGCAGCTCGATCAGCCGCGCCGGATCGAATTTCAGGCTGATATAGTCGTGCATCCGGCCGTCGGCACCGAGCTGATAGAAGTTGGTGCGCAAAGTCGCGTGGATTGCCGCCATCAGGCCGCGAAGAATTCGATCCTCGTCGAGGCTGGCGACCTGCTCCAGCAGCACCTTGACGCCTTCGACGATCGCCAGTTCGAATGCCTGCCGGCCCTGGGCGCGGGCCAGGACCAGGGATGGAATCAGGGTTGGAGTGACTTCGTCGCGCGACATCCGGTTCAGGGCACGATCAAGCACACTCTGTTCGCGCTCGATGTCGGCCGGGGTCTCGCGGTCGCGCATCGGATCGAACTTGGCCTGGAACACCTCGATCAACAGGCGCGCCAGGACCGGATAGCGGCTCAGCGTCTCTTCGACGTAGGTCTGCGAGAACGGCGAACCGCCCTGCAACAGGTACTTGACATAGGCGCGCAGTACCGCCACTTCACGCCAGAACAGGCGCGCACCGATGATCAGGCGATTGAATCCGTCGCTCTCGGCCTTGCCGCGCCAGACCGCCTCGAACGCCTCCTCGAAGAACCGGTGCGAAACGACCAGATCGACGTCGACATCCTCACCGAAGGCAATCTCGAAGTCCTGGACGCAGATGTGGCTGCCGCCGGCATCCATTTCGTACGGATGCTCGGCAAGAATCCGCAGCCCCATGTTCTCCATCATCGGCAGCGCTTCAGACAGCGTGATCGCATGGCCGAGTCGGTACATCTTGAAGCGGAAGTTTCCTTCTTCGACCGCACTGGGCTGATACAAGCTCAACCGGATGTCGTCCTCGCCGGTCAACGATGAGATGATCTCGATATCTGCGGCCGCAGCCTGCGGCGACATCTCCTCGATGTAGGCGACCGGCAGCGCGCGACCATAGCGGGCGGCCAGGCGTAGCCCGCGCTCGCTGCCATAATCGGCGACCAGGCGCTCGCGCAACTCGTCATGCCAGTTGCGGACGATTCGGCTCATCTCCGCTTCCAGCGCAGCGACATCGTAGTCCGGGTGGGCACCGGCTCGCGGCCGGATCACCAGGTGCAGGCGCGCCAGGCTGGATTCGCTGACCTGGATCTGGGTATCGAAGGATTCGCCGTCCAGCGCTTGCATCAGCAAGGCTTCGATGCGCTCGCGGGCAGTGGTGTTGAAGCGATCGCGAGGAATGAACGCCAGTGCGGAAAAAAACCGGCCATAGCGATCGCGACGCAGGAACAGCCGGGTCCGGCTGCGCTCCTGCAGCCCGAGAATGCCGGTCGCGATGCCGTACAGCTCGTCGCCACTGCACTGGAACAGTTCGTCGCGCGGCAAGGTCTCCAGAATGTGCTTGAGTGCCTTGCCGCTATGACTATGCGGACGCAATCCGGATCGGCGCATCACCGCCTCGACCTTGGTCCGCAGCAGCGGCACGTCGCCCGGCCGGCGCATGTAGGCGCCGGAGGTATACAGACCGATGAACCGACGCTCGCCGACCGGTCGGCCGTCGGCATCCATGCGCAGCACACCGATATAGTCCATGTGGCCAGGACGATGCACGGTGGCGCGGGCATTGGTCTTGGTGATGATGATGCCGCGCATCAGTCCGGAGCGATCGGCGTCATGTGCGGCCAGGGTCTTGACGCTACGCAGCGCGCCGGTGGCGCCGTCGCCGCGCAGAATACCCAGGCCGGTGTCCGGCAGCGCGCGCAGCACCTCGTCGCCGTCGATCGTCGCGACCTCGTATTCCCGGTAGCCCAGGAAGGTGAAGTGATCGTCGGCAATCCAGCGCAGGAAATCCTGTGCCTCCGGCAGCTCTTCGGCATCGACCGGCGGCGGTTGTTCGCCAGCAACCGTCTCCGCCAGTTCGCGCATGCGATCGCGCATTGCCTGCCAGTCCTGCACTGAGGCCCGAACGTCGGCCAGGGTGATCTCGATTGCTTCCCGCAGCAGGCGCAGCTGCTCGGGTTCGGTCTGACGTTCGATCTCGATATGCATGATCGATTCGGCACCGGCGCCGGCAGCCAGGCTGAGCAGGTGGCCGCCGGGATCGCGGGACGCGACGATCACCGGATGAATCAGCACCTGCGCGCTGGAGCCCAGGCCGTTCAGCGCCATGCTGACGCTGTCGACCAGGAACGGCATGTCGTCGTTGGTGATCTGCAAGACGGTCGCTTCCGAGGCCCACCCATGACCCGGCTCGTCCGGCGTGAACACCCGCACCTTGGCCTTGCCGGCCGGCCGTGTACGCATGAACTCCAGCAGATCGACGATCAGCGCCGCCCAGGTTGCCGGCTCGCGATCGGCCAGATCGTCGTCGCCGAGCGGGCCGCAGAACGCCTCCGCGAAAACCAGCGCTTCCTTCAGCCGAGCGCCGCTCAGCCGGCTGCGCAATTGCTCGAAAACGGCCTGGCACCCGGGATTGGTGACGGCGACGGCGACGCTCATGGTGTTCTCCATTCCCGGTTCGGGCGGGTGATCCGGATAAGGCGCGCAAGGATACCGGCGCAACGGCCCGGAATCTACGGAAATAACCTGAATCGGTTCAACCGACCTGCGCCGGAATCGGTTCGAACTGTGGCAAACTCCCGGCGTGACTGAACACCGTCTAAGCCGCCGCCTGTTGGTGTTGTTCGCCCTGGTTCTGCTACTGGTGCTGGCGCTGGCATGGGTCGTCTGGAAGTCCATCGACGCCGCTGAGAACAGCGCACGTCTGTTCCGCGACAGCTTCCAACTGCGGGAGACCCTGGCCAGTGCCAAGGAAGTCTTCAATGGCGCCACCGCCGCCCAGCGCGGCTACTTGCTGACCGGTCGCCCCTCGTTTCTTGCCGAGTACCATCAGGCCCTGACGCCGCTGCCTGGCTTGCTCGACCAGCTCGATGGCCAGTTGGCTGGCCGCGACGGACACGGCCGGCGTGGCCAGCAGTTGCGGGAATTGATCGAGCGCCGGATCGCCCAAATGAACGAGACCTTCGAACTCGTCGGCGACAACCCGGATTTGATCCGGGACCTGCTGGTACAGGACGAGCGCCTGTCCCTCCAGCAGGAGCTGCGTCGACTCGCCGCGCAGATCGAGGTGCATGAGCTGAGCCGGACCTCGACCTTGGAACATGCCGGCCGCATCAGTGCCACCAACAGCAAGCTGGTCACCCTGGCCGCGATCTTCGCCTGCGCCTATTTCCTGCTGCTGGCGCTTTGGGTGATCGGCCGTGGTCAGCGCCGCAGCGCTCGGGCCCAACTGGAAATCCAAAGCAGTCATGATCGATTGCAGGCAGCTCTGGAACAAAGCCGAATGATGGCCGAGGACCTGCATGCCTTGACTGCATTCGGAGAGCGATTGCAGAGCTGCCGCGACTGCGACGAAGTGCTGGAGGCGACTCGGATCGCTTCCCTCGGCCTGTTGCCCGACCACGACGGTGCCGTGTTCCTGCTCAACGCATCGAAGAACCTGATCGAGCTTGCAGCGCTCTGGGGTGAGGCCCCGCCCGGGGAAACCGTATTCATGCCCGAGGCGTGCTGGAGTCTGCGCAGCGGTCAGGTTCACGACTGTCTTCCAGGCAAATCACATCAACGCTGCCCGCACCTGAAAGTACACACCGACACGGCAACCGACGCACCAGCGATTGGCTCGCGTTGCATGCCGCTGTCGGCGCAAGGCGAAACCCTGGGCATTTTGTATCTGCGACTCAGGCAGGCGCCAAGCGAACGCCAGAGCGAATTGGCCTTGGCCCTGGCCAAGCAGTTGTCGCTGGCGATCGCAAATCAGCAACTGCAGGCGACGCTGCGCATCCAGTCGATCCAGGATCCATTGACCGGCCTGTTCAATCGCCGTTATCTGGAAGCTTCGTTCGGCCGCGAGCTGGATCGTGCTGCGCGCCGACAGCAGCCGCTGGCGCTGATGATGCTGGACGTAGATCACTTCAAACGCTTCAATGACGAGCATGGCCACGATGCCGGCGATCGCGTACTCGAGGCCTTCGGTGAACTGCTGCGGCGGATCAGCCGCAAGGAAGACATCGCCTGCCGCTACGGCGGCGAGGAATTTGCCCTGCTCCTGCCTGAGACCAGCGCCGATGGCGCCCTCGTCCGGGCCGCCGAGCTGCGTTCGCAGTTGGCGCAAACGCGCGTCATCCATCTCAATCGCCCGCTACCGGGCATCACCGCGTCGATCGGCATCGCCTGCTTTCCCGGACACGGTCGCCGGCCGGAGGAACTGATCGCACGGGCCGACGCGGCGCTATACCAGGCCAAGCGCTCGGGCCGCGATCAGGCTGTGCTCGCGTGAACCGGCCAACTGGCTATTGAAAGCCGTTGGCGAAGATCTGATCACCGCAAGTGACCGCCAGCCGGACGCTGTCCTGGGCGCTGCGCACGGTGCCCGAGCTGTTGCGGATCTGGCCGTAGACCGTCGCCGTACCGCCAGCGGCACCCGACAGCGCCCACAGCACATTGGCATTGAACGGTTGCCATGGGGTCCAGTTCTGATTGTCGTTGCTGAGCCGGTACTGGCTGGCCCAGCCGCTTCCGTACAGATAGAGATCGACGCTGCATGCCGACACCTGCCAGGCTTCGCGCGCGATTACCAGCGGCATCACGGCATCGCGACGGCCAAATTTTTGGGTCCAATAGTGGACATACGGGCCGTTGTTCGGCGCGCTGGCGATGCAGCCATCGGGTCCGCTGCCGAACCGGACATTGCCCTGGTCGGGATTGTCACGATAGTAGCCAATCCCAATCTCGCGAACGGTAGTCGACAGGATATTGGCCCGATGACCGGCGCTGTTCATCCATTCCTGCATCACCCCTTGCGCAGTCGACGAGCTGGCAGCGATGTTCTCGGCAGCCGATGAATAACCGGTGTAGCCGGCGGCCGTCATCCGTTGCCACGGCGAAGTGAGGGTGTCGAGATCACAGTGCGAGAAGAAATTGCGCACGCCCATCGCCTGGCTATGGCCGTTGGCAGCCTGATCCAGGTTCGATTGTCCTTTCAGTGGCGGCAACTGGCCATTGTCCCAGCGCGCGACATTGACCCGCTCCAGCACCTGCTCTTGCAGGCTTTGCGCAAACGCCGACGCCGTCGCGGCGAGCGACAACGAGACCAGCATCCATCGTTTCATCATTCGGCCCTTTAAAGCCGGACCCAGTGTACCGAAGGCGGCACACCAGAACCTGTCCCGGAGCTGATCGCAAGCAAGAACGCGGCCGGCGGCATCGCCCGCCCTCGATATTGCCGAGCGACACACGAGCAACGCCCAGCGCTGCACACTCCGGCGTGCTGGGCTGACCGTTTCAGTGCACGGCCCGGCCCTCAGTCAGCGCACCCCGGTCTCGTTGCGTGCGATCACCAGGCGCTGAATCTCGCTGGTGCCCTCGTAGATCTCGGTGATCTTGGCGTCCCGGAAGTACCGCTCCAGAGGCATTTCCTTCGAATAGCCCATGCCGCCGTGGATCTGTACGGCCTGGTGGGTGATGAACATCGACGCCTCGGAGGCATACAGCTTCGCGATCGATGCTTCGGTGCTGAACCGGGCGCCGGTCTTCAATGACTGCTGTTTGCTCCAGGCCGCGCGCAGGGTCAGCAAGGTCGCGGCGTCGAGCCGGCACTTCATGTCGGCGATCTTGGCCTGGATCATCTGGAAGCTGCCGATCGGCTGACCGAAACTCTTGCGCTCCTGGACATAGGCGACCGAGGCTTCATAGGCCGCTCGTGCCAGACCGACCGCCTGGGCGGCGATGCCGATGCGGCCGGCATCGAGCACACCCATGGCGATCTTGAATCCCTGCCCTTCCTCGCCGATCCGGTCTTCAACCGGAAGCTTGTAGTCCTGGAATTCGATCTCGCAGGTGGCCGAGGCGCGGATTCCGAGCTTCGGCTCGGTCTTGCCGCGGTGGAAGCCCTCGCGCTCGGTGTCGACAATGAAGGCGCTGATGCCCTTGGCGCCCTTGGCCGGATCGGTGATCGCGAACAGCATGATGTACCTGGCGACCGGACCGGAGGTGATCCAGCTCTTCTTGCCGTTGACGACATAGTGGCTGCCATCGGCCGACAGCACCGCACGGGTGCGCATCGCCGAGGCGTCGGAACCCGACTGCGGCTCGGTCAGCGCGTAGGCGCCGATTGCCTCACCGGATGCGATCGGGGTCACGTATTTGTGCTTCTGCGCCTCGGTGCCGTTCTTCAGCAGACCGTTGCAGTACAGCGTGTTGTTCACCGACATGATCGTCGAATGCGCACAGTCGGCGGCGGCGATCTCGAACATCGCCAGTACATAGCCGATCGCATCCAGTCCGGCGCCGCCGTATTCGTGCGGCACCTCGATGCCCATCAGACCGTTCTCGCCGAGCAGCTTGATGTTCTCAAGCGGAAACTCGCCGCTGCGGTCGAAGTGCTCGGCGCTGGGCTTGATCTTGTCCTGAGCGATCCGGCGCGCGATGTCCTGGATCATCAACTGCTCTTCGGTGAACTGGAAATCCATGGTGACCCTGCATTGATGGCAATCGGAAACGACTAGTGTAGTGCGTCGCGATCGGCGGACAGGATGCGAGCGCGGGTTCGCGCGCAAAGAGATCTCGTCCTGGTCGAACAGGGCAAACCGCATTTCAGCGCAAATGGAGGTCGTTGACGCTGCCGGCCGGCGGCGCTAGGCTTGATGATCTTTTCATCGCGATAGAAAGATGGAGCTTGAACACGGATCCGGCCTGCTGCGGGTGCTTGCCGATGCCACCCGGCTGCGCCTGCTCGCCCTGCTCGACGCCGAGGAACTGAGCGTCGCCGAGCTGTCGGCGATCACTGGCCTGGCGCAGCCGCGCGTCTCCACCCACCTGGCCAAGCTCAAGGAAGCCGACCTGGTGCTGGACCGGCGCCAGGGCGTATCGGCGTACTATCGAGGCAACGACCGTGTCGATGCCTCGACCGCCGCCCTGTTGCATGCCCTGCGCAGCCAGCTTGACGATGCCTTGCTGATCCAGGACGCCGGGCGCTTGAAGCTGGTGCTGGCCGAACGCCGTGGCGGCGCCTGGGCCGACAGCGTCGCCGGCAGCATGGAGCGGCACTACTCGCCTGGGCGGACCTGGGAAACCCTGACCCATGCCTTCAGCCAATTGCTGAACCTGGGCGATGTTGCCGACGTCGGCTCCGGCGATGGCGTCATCACCGAACTGCTGGCGCCGCGCGCACGCAGCATCGCCTGCCTGGACATTTCCCAGCGCGTCGTCGACGCCGCCCGTGAGCGCCTGAAGCCGCATCGCAACGTCAGCGTCGAGACCGGCGACATGCATGCCCTGCCGCTTGCCGACGCCAGCGTCGATCTGGTCCTGCTGTTGAATGCACTGACCTACAGCGAAGCACCAGGCAAGGCGATCGCCGAAGCTGCGCGCGTGCTGCGGTCCGGCGGGCGCCTGCTGGCCACGACCCTGAGCAAGCATGCCCATGCTGCGGCGGTGCGACCGTTCGGCCATGTCAATCACGGATTTCGACGCGAGGATCTGCGCCGGCACTGTCAGGCTGCCGGTCTGGAGGTGCAGGCCCTGGAGCGAGGAGCGCGCGAGCGACGTCCGCCCCATTTCGAGATTCTCACCTTGCTCGCCGTTCGGCCATGACCACGGATGTTCAATCATGAGTAGCCTTCCCTGGCGCGAAGCCGATCGCGTCGCCGCCCTGTTGCGCGCCCTGTCCGAGCGCATCCTGGTGCTCGATGGCGCCATGGGCACGATGATTCAGGACCACAAGCTCGGCGAGGACGACTTCCGCGGCCAGCGTTTCAAGGCACACGGCCATGAGCTGCGCGGCAACAACGACCTGCTGGTGCTGACCCGCCCCGACATCATTGTCGACATTCACCGCGAATACCTCGCCGCCGGCGCCGACTTCGTCGAGACCAATACGTTCAACTCGACCCGGCTGAGCCAAGCCGACTACCGCATGGAAGACGTCGCCTACGAGCTGAATCTCGAGGCCGCACGCCTGGCCCGTCTGGCCGTCAATGAGTATTGCGACCGCAGCCCGGATCGGCCGCGCTTTGCAATCGGCGTACTCGGCCCGACCAGCCGCACGGCTTCGCTGTCACCGGACGTGAACAATCCTGGATTCCGCAACGTCAGCTTCGACGAGCTGGCCGAGAATTACCGCGAAGCCGTACGCGGCCTGCTCGACGGCGGTGCCGATACGATCATGGTCGAAACCATCTTCGACACGCTGAATGCAAAGGCGGCGCTGTTCGCACTCGATGACGTCTTCGCCGAACGCGGCGAACGGGTACCGGTGATGATCTCGGGCACGATCACCGATCGCTCCGGCCGAACCCTGTCCGGGCAGACCGCCGAAGCCTTCCTGTACTCGGTCGAACACGCGCGCCCGCTCAGCGTCGGCCTGAATTGCGCGCTCGGCGCCGACGAACTGCGTCCCTACGTCGAGGCGATCAGTGCCGCCAGTGCCGGCTTCGTCAGCGCGCATCCGAACGCCGGCCTGCCGAACGCGTTTGGCGGCTACGACGAGAGCCCTGAGCAAATGTCCGATACGCTCGGCGGCTTCGCCCGCGACGGCCTGCTGAACATCGTCGGCGGCTGCTGCGGCACGACGCCGGCGCACATCCGGGCGATCGCCCAGGCGGTGCGCAGGATCCAGCCACGCCCGGCGCCGGAACCGGACCGGCACACGCGCCTGTCGGGCCTGGAGCCTCTGCGTTTGATCCCGGAGCTGAACTTCGTCAATGTCGGCGAGCGCACCAATGTCACCGGCAGCGCCAGGTTCCGCAAGCTGATTCAGGCCGATGCCTACGACAAGGCGGTCGAAGTCGCCCGCCAGCAGGTCGAAAGCGGTGCCCAGGTCATCGACATCAACATGGACGAGGGCCTGCTCGACGCCGAGCGCGCGATGACCACCTTCCTGCACCTGATCGCCGCCGAGCCGGACATCGCGCGCGTGCCGGTGATGATCGACAGCAGCAAGTGGACCGTGATCGAGGCTGGATTGAAGTGTGTTCAAGGCCGGGCAATCGTCAATTCGATTTCGCTGAAGGAAGGCGAAGCGCAGTTCCTGGAACAGGCCAGGCGCCTGCGCAGCTACGGCGCCGCCGTGGTCGTCATGGCCTTCGACGAGACCGGACAGGCCGAGAGCGCAGAACGAAAAGTCGAGATCCTCAGCCGCGCCTACCAGCTGCTGACCGAAGAGGTCGGCTTTCCGCCGCAGGACATCATTTTCGACCCGAACGTGTTTGCGGTCGCGACCGGCATCGACGAGCACAACAATTATGCCGTCGACTTCATCGAAGCCACCCGTGAGCTGAAGCGGCGCTTCCCGCTCGCCCATGTCTCCGGCGGCATCAGCAATGTGTCGTTCTCGTTCCGCGGCAACGAACCCGTGCGCGAGGCGATCCACAGCGTGTTCCTGTATCACGCGATCAGCGCCGGACTGGACATGGGCATCGTCAATGCCGGCGCGCTGGCGATCTACGACGACCTTGAACCTGAGCTTCGCGAACGCGTCGAGGATGTGATCCTGAACCGGCGCGACGATGCCACGGAACGGCTGCTCGAAGTCGCCGAGACCTATCGGGGCGGCAGCAGGGAGCCTGCGGCGGGGAGCAAGGAGAAGCTGGCCTGGCGCGAACTGCCGGTGGAACAGCGCTTGTCGCACGCGCTGGTGCACGGCATCGATGAGTTCGTCGTCGAGGACACCGAGCTGGCGCGGCAGCATGCCGACAAGCCGCTGGAAGTGATCGAGGGTCCGCTGTTGGCCGGCATGAACGTGGTCGGTGACCTGTTCCTGCCACAGGTGGTGAAGTCCGCGCGTGTAATGAAAAAGGCGGTCGCCCACCTGCTGCCCTATATCGAAGCCGAGAAGCGGCGCAGCGGCCAGGCGCAGAAGCCGAACGGACGCATCATCATGGCTACCGTCAAGGGCGACGTCCACGACATCGGCAAGAACATCGTCGGTGTCGTTCTGGCCTGCAACAACTTCGAGGTCATCGATCTTGGCGTCATGGTGCCGGCCAAGAAGATTCTTGATGCCGCCCGCGAACACGAGGCCGACATGATCGGCCTGTCCGGACTGATCACGCCGTCGCTCGATGAGATGGCCCATGTCGCCAAGGAAATGCAGCGGCAGTCGTTCGCGATTCCACTGTTGATCGGTGGCGCGACCACCTCGCGCGCACACACCGCGCTGCGCATCGAGCCGGGCTACGGCAATGCCACGACGGTGTGGGTCAAGGATGCCTCTCGCGCGGTCGGTGTCGCCCAGTCCCTGGTTTCGGAAGGCCAGCGTGAAGCGTTCGCCGCGACCTTGCGCAGCGAGTATGCCGAGGTCCGCCGCCGCCACGGCGAGCGCGGCCCGGGCAAGCAGATCATTTCCTACCAGAAGGCTCGGGCGCAGAAACCGAAAATCGACTGGCCGAACTACGAACCGCCGCAGCCGAAGCAGCCGGGATTGACGGTGTTCGACGACTATCCGCTCGACGACCTGTTGCCATACATCGACTGGACGCCGTTCTTTCAGAGCTGGGAGCTGTCCGGCCGCTTTCCCGGCATCCTCGACGACGCCATCGTCGGCGAACAGGCGCGCGCCTTGTACGCGGATGCCAAGGCCATGCTCAAGCGCATCGTCGAAGAGCGCTGGTTGCGGGCGCGCGCAGTCGTCGGTCTATGGCCGGCGTATTCGACCGGTGAGGATGTCGTGGTGCTGCACGATGCACTGCCCGGGGATCCGCCGCGCGCGACTACGGGCTCCGGAACCCGTCTGCACTTTCTGCGCCAACAAGCCGACAAACCAGCCGAACGAGGCAACTTCTGCCTGGCCGACTGGATTGCACCGGCCGATAGCGGCAAGCGCGACTGGATCGGCGCCTTCGCGGTCACCGCCGGCATCGGCATTGAAGAGCACATCACCCGCTTCGAAGCCGGCCACGACGACTACAGTGCGATCCTGCTCAAGGCCCTGGCCGATCGCCTCGCCGAAGCCCTGGCCGAGCGCATGCACGAGCGCGTTCGCACGCAGATCTGGGGCTACGCCGCCGACGAAACCCTGGACAGCGAAGCCCTGATTGCCGAGCAATACGATGGCATCCGGCCCGCCCCTGGCTACCCGGCCTGTCCGGAGCATACCGAAAAGCGCACCCTGTTCGCCTTGCTCGATGCTGAAGCCAATGCCGGCATCCGACTGACCGAAAACTGCGCGATGTACCCGGCGGCGGCTGTGTCCGGCTACTACTTCAGCCATCCCGACAGCCGCTACTTCGTGCTCGGCAAGCTCGGTCGCGACCAGGTCGAAGCCTATGCCGAACGCAAGGGCATCGAGCTCGCCGAAGCCGAACGCTGGCTGGCCCCGAACCTCGACTACGAGCCCGCCACCGAAACCGCCGTCGCCTGAATCAGGCACGGCGGCAGCAGCGCGACGCAGAGCTGCGGAATCGCCGCTCCCCGGCCGCCCGGGGTTGACGAGGCGTTTTCGTCAATGCTCAGTCAGCGCCGCGCCGCGAGCGATTGAACAGCACCGCACCGCGCCGAACCGCTTCATCCTCGCTGCATCCGGATCCCAGCGCGTCCGCAGTCAAGCGTGGGCAGCGTTGCCCGAGCTGGTCCAGATCCAGGTTCTCGGCAATCCGCGGATGATGGACACAGACGGCACCGTCGGCATTCCATCCGGCCTCGAACTCCAGAGCGCCGGCATCTGCCTCCGGCTCCTGCACACCGACCCGGTCATAGACATCGATCAGGGTACCGTCGCGGGTCGCCGGCCGGTCATCGCCGCAATAGTCGGCGCGGGCCAGATGCAGACAGGCGTTGTAGTGCTCGACCAGGGCAATGCCCGTATCCGGCGCCGTACGCCAGGGCTCGTAGCCCCAGCGCAGGCATTTTGCCTGCACGCCGCTGACGCAGCTCAGGCTGAACGTGCCGGCGTCCGCGCGGTAGCGCATTTGCTGGTCGAAGTCACCGGCGAATACGATGGCCCGGGTGTCACCGCCATCATCGGGTTCACAGAATGGCTGGAAGGTCTCGCCACCCGGGGGCTTCAACTGCATCTGATACAACCACAGATCGCCGAACCGGGAATCCGGATCCAGGCCGGCGCCATCGATGCGAAGACTGCCCAGTCCCGGCACATCGATCTCGGCACCGACCAGATCGGAACCACTGAGCCGGCCGTGTTCGGTCAGCAGGCTCAGCCGGGTGCCGTCGATCTCCAGACCGGCGTCCAGACCGTCGGCAATCGTGCCCTTCTCGACTCCGATCGCCGTCAGCATCAGCGCCGCGACACCGAGCAAGGACATGTCCTGATCAGCGCTGTGGCAGACGTACGCGGACGGTGCCAAGGGCATAGCCGGGACGCACGGATCCCTGTTCGCCGGCGTCGATGCCGTACAGATTCAAGCCCTGGAACTTGACGCCCTGGAACTTGACGCCCTGGAACTTGACGCCCTGAAACTTGACGCCCTGAAACTTGACGCCCTGAAACTTGACGCCCTGAAACTTTGTGCCCTGGAGCTTGATGCCCTGAAACTTGGTGCCCTGGAGCTTGATGCCTTGCAGCACGATGCCATTGATCCTGAAGCCGTTCCATCCGATGCCGTTGCTGACCACGCCATGGGCCTTCAGGCCCTGAGACGCAGGCGCCGGCAGCGGCTCCCCGGCAGCAGCCGGACCAGCCGAGGCAAGCAGGCCGCAGCCGAGCAGTACGGCCGTGATTCCAGCCAGTAGTG
>CAZFUH010000011.1:0-24283 GCA_964522235.1 uncultured Rhodanobacteraceae bacterium | reverse complement strand
CCAGTCTGGGTCGACATGTCGATCGCATGACTCGGCACGAAGTCGTCCGGATCGACATCGCGCAGGTAGTACAGGGTGAACGGGCCCAGCTGCAGACAGTCGCCATGCTGCAAACCGCGTTGGTCGACCCGCTCGCCGTTGACGAAACTGCCATTGCTGCTGTCCAGATCGCGCAGGCTCCAACCGTTCTCGTCCGGCTCCAGCACTGCGTGATGGCGCGAGACTTTCGCGTCCGGCAGCTGGATATGGCTGCCGGGATCGCGCCCGATGGTCACCTGACCGCCGGCAACCGGGAAAATCAGGTCGGGCTTGTCGTCGTCGTAGGACACCAGTCGGGTGGTCATGGCAGCATCGGATTCGCAGTGCGGACAGGGGTCGTTGACTATCCTGCCGTGCATGTCGGCCGTCAAGTCCGGCGACGCAATGGTACGGTCCGCCTTCAGCCACCCGAACCGACCGGGAACGCCGCGTTATCGGCCGGGGTTGAGGTCATCGTCAGCGCGGCAAAACCGGTCAGGCACAACAGCGATTGGCGTACGGCGGCGCCCCGGCATACGGTGCACGAACGACGATCTCCCAGCCCAGGGCGGTCAACTCGCGCAACGTCCGATCGGATACGCCGCCGGCAATCAGCACGGTGCGCTCGCCGTGTGCCAGTTCCGGCTGGCGGAAGAACTCGCGTGCCAGATCGGTCCAGCTCAGATGATCGACCGGCAGCGGCAGCACCAGGCGGCCATTGCCCAGGCGCAACGCCAGCCCGGCACCGACCGTGAGCAACTCGGCGCCGTTCGCCGCCGGGCCGTAGAAATCGCCGGCCATGACCAGGGCGTTGGCGAGGAAGCGTGCCTCGACATCGTGGTCGGCCGCGAGTGCGAGATCGAGCAGGTACTCGCAGCCGGGGCCGGGAGCAATGACCTCCAGAGCGTCGGCAAATCGGGTCTGGACGCTGGCCAGAAAGGCCCGATGACGAATAAACCGGCGGATCTGCAACGGGTCAGCGCACCAGCGCTCCAGCAGCTCGCCATTGCGGCGGCGCAGGTCCTCCGGCTCAAGCTCCCAGACCAGGTCATTCAGACGCTCGCTGCCGCCGAGCACCTCCCGGGCGCCGAGCGGCAGCTGACCCAACAGCTGGCCCAGGCTCAAGGAACCGGCCGCCGCAGCCCAGGCCAGGCGATCCAGCCGCGCATGCAGTTCCGGATTGCTGCCGGCGGCGTAGGGATCGATTCCGAGTTCGCGCGCCAGCAAGCGCTTGCTGCGGCCATGACCGGCCTGGTCCTCGGCCTGGCGGCCGACTTCGCGGCCGAAGCGGTGAAACCAGCGCTTGCGCGGTCGCTCGGGCTGAGCGTCGCGATTGGCGTTCATCGGTCCGACCATGTCATACGGGTCACCGTCGTTGCCGGCGCGATAGGCAACCCGATCGCCATGCTTGTTCAGGCGGCCGGCCCATTTCTGCGCCTGCTGGCGGAAATAGCGGGCAACACCGCCCGGCAGCCCGGCAACCGTCGCCACCGGCTGGCTGAACACCCGACCGACGGTATCGACGGTGTCGGCAATATTCTCGCGCACGGCGATGACAAACGCGTCGCCGAGGTCGATGCCCTCAAGCAGATCCAGCGCCGCCATTTCGGTCGCGCGCACCTCCAGCAGCTCGACGCTCTCGGCCAGCATCGGCCCGTTTTTCGTCTCCAGCGTGAAGCGGGCCATGAAACCGACCACCGGTGTCTGCGGCAGCACCCGGTAGCCCGGGCCGGACAGCAGGCTGGCCTGGGCCAGGTCGGCGGCGGCCAGCAACGGCTCGTCCTCGCCAGCGCCACGCAGCTGCGCGGGCGCTTCCGCGGTGGTCAGCAAGAGCACAAGAATGATCGGAATTCGTGACACAAAGAGCTCCAGTCCAGACGGTACAGGATGCAGCCGACAGCTGAATGCCGGTTCAAGCAGCCGCGGCTTGCGATCCGTCCTGCCTGACGTCTACCATTCTGGGCAGACGATACGGTCTCATAGGGGGAGATCCGAATGCTTGCTTTCGCCTGTTGCACAGGGCGCTGTTCACGCCTGTTGCTTGCCGCACTGCCCATGCTCCTGGTCTGCCTGATGCCGACTTCGGCACAGGCGCATGGCTCGATGAGCCAGCCGCTCAGTCGCGTCTATCTGTGCTATCTGCAGGGACCGGAGAGTCCCGCACACCCATCCTGCCAGGCCTTGATCGCGACCAGCGGTACCCAGACCTTGTACGACTGGATGGGCGTCAATCAGGCCAATGCCGCCGGCCAGCACGAGAACGTAGTGCCGAACGGCCAGCTCTGTTCCGGCGGCAATTCCGCCTTCGCCGGTCTGGATCTGGCGCGCGACGACTGGCAAGCTCAAGCGATCAGCGCCGATGCCGATGGCCGCTACCAGTTCCAGTTCTATGGCACCGCGCCACATGCCACCCAGGACTGGATCTTCTACGTCACCCGCCCAGGCTGGGATCCGACCGTGCCCTTGGCCTGGTCCGATCTTGACGAATTCTGCCGCCTCGGCAACGTCGCCCTGGGCGCCGGCAATCTTTACAGTCTCGACTGCCCGCTGCCGCAGCGCAGCGGCCGGCACCTGATCTACAACGTCTGGCAGCGCTCGGACAGCCCGGAAGCGTTCTATACCTGCATCGACGTCGAGTTCTCGGGCACGACCCCGCCGGACGATCAGATCTTTGCCAATGGCTTCGAAGGCGGCGATCCGGACACGGTGCCGCCGTCGGTGCCGTTGGGCTTGTCGTCACCGAGCCAGAGCTCGAGCACGATTTCGCTGTCCTGGCTGGCTTCGACTGACAATCCCGGCGGGAGCGGTGTCGCCGACTACCTGATCCTGCGCGATGGCAGCCAGATCGGCACCACGGCGGCTCCGAGCTTCCTGGACACCGGCCTGAGCGCGGCCACCGGCTATGGCTATCAGGTGCGCGCTCGCGACCATGCCGGCAATATCTCCGAACCGAGTTCGGCGCTGGCGGTGCAGACCCGGCCAGCGGCCGGCGCCAAGGACACGCGGATCACCGCCTACTTCACTCAGTGGGGCATCTACCAGCGCGGCTACCTGGTGCGCGACATCGTGGCCTCCGGCAGCGCCGGGCGCATCAGCCACGTCAACTATGCGTTCGGCAATGTCCGCAACAACGTCTGCGAGGTCGGCATCAACCAGCCGTCCGACCCGAGTACCGGCGTCGGCGGCGACGCCTGGGCCGACTATGCGCGCTCATTCAACGCCCAGGAAAGCGTCGACGGCGCCGCCGATACCTGGGATCAGCCGCTGCGCGGCAACTGGAACCAGTTGCGCAAGCTCAAGCAGCAATACCCGGACATCAAGGTGCTGATCTCGCTCGGCGGCTGGACCTGGTCGCGCGGCTTCTCCGAAGCGGCACGGCCGGAGAACCGGCAGGCCTTTGTCGCCTCCTGCATCGACGCCTATATCCACGGCAATCTGCCCCTGTTCGATGGCGCCGGCGGCCCGGGCGCAGCGGCGGGAGTGTTCGACGGCATCGATATCGACTGGGAGTACCCGGTCGCCTGCGGCCTGACCTGCGGCGTACCCGAGGACGCCGAAAACTTCACTGCCCTGCTGGCCGAGTTCCGTACGCAACTGAACGCCATCGATCCGGCGCTGGAACTGACCGCGGCAGTCGGTGCCGGCATCGACAAGATCCGCGTCACCGATCCGGGCAGCTATCACTCGTACCTGGATTCGATCCTGGTCATGACCTACGACTTCCACGGCGCCTGGAATCCGCGCACCAATCATCACAGCGGTCTGTATGGCTCCAGTGCCGACCCGAGCACCGGCGACGTGCGCCTGTACAACAGCCACGACGCACTGCAGGCCTTTATCAGCCGCGGCGTACCGGCAGACAAGCTGAGCCTGGGCATCGGCTTCTATGGCCGTGGCTGGACCGGGGTTGGCAATGTCAACCACGGCCTGTACCAGAACGGCTCGGCCGCGCCCGGCAGCTACGAGGCTGGGATCGAGGACTACAAGGTGCTCAAGCTGCTCGGCTGGCCCGGCTATCGCGATGCCGAGGCGCGGGCACACTGGATCTACAACGGCAGCACGTTCTGGAGCTTTGACGATCCGCAGGCGATCCACGAGAAGATGAGCTATGCCCGCGACCACGGTCTGGGCGGCGTGTTCTTCTGGGAGCTGTCCGGTGACGACAGCGACGGTACGCTGTCGCAGGCGATCGTCGATGGCTTGGCGCCAGAAGTGCCGACTGCACCGGCTGCAAAGAGCTGCCATGACGAAAACCAGAAACCAGAGTCCCGGAACGAGTGATTGAACAACGGGCGCGAGCGCGCAGATCGTCCGGTCTGCGCTTTTCCGCAGCAACGTCCGACAGGCTGCTAGGCTTTCGGCATGAATGCCGCTCCGCCCGCACTGCCGCTATGGCCGCTGCCGCTGGCTTGCGCCGTATTGCCGTTCACCGTGACCTGGATCGCATACGCGTTGTCGGCACAATCCGGTCATGTCGAACCCTGCAATCCGTTCTGGGACGGATGCACCTCGATCAGCCGAGCCGCCCGCCATGGTCTGAGCAACCACATCTTTCGCGCCGTGATGCTGCCATGCGCGATGTTGCAGATTCTGTTCTGGTGGTTGTGCCGACATTGGCTGCTTCGCCAGGGACGAGCGGCCGGCATCGCGTTGCCGATACTGGGCCTGATCGCCGGCCTGTTCCTGATCTTGTACGCGACCTTTCTCGGCAGCGACGGCGACATCTATCGTCTGCTGCGCCGCTACGGTGTCACGGTCTACTTCGCAGCCACCTACCTGGCCCTGCTGCTGGTACTGGCCAGGCTTGCCCGGCCGGATCATGACCGCCTGTATCGGCCTCTGCTCGCCGTTGCCCTGGGCATGCTCGCGCTCGGCATCACCAGCACCGTGGTGACCGCGATCGTCGACGACCCGGCGCTCAAGGATCGCTGGGAAAACGCGCTGGAATGGCAACTCGGCCTGTGGCTGACCGCGATGTTCGTCCTGTTCTCCTGGCGCTGGCGCCAGCTCCGAATCGAACTTGCGTCGGCATCCGATCACCGGTGATCGCGCTGATCGAAGACGAAATCGGCTACCGAGTCTCGACTGTGTAGCGCTCGGCCAACGCCGAGAGCATGTCGGCGACCATCGCCGGGAGATCGTACTGCGGCGCCCAGTGCCAGTCGGCACGAGCGGCACCGTCGTCGATCGAGCGCGGCCAGGTCGCAGCAATCGTCTGTCGGTAGTCGGGTTCGCAATGGATCGAAAAGCCGTCGACATGGCGCGCGATCTCGGCGGCGATTTGCGCCGGCGTGAAGCTGATCGCGGCCAGGTTGTAGCTGCCGCGCTCGCTGATCGCCTGGGCCGGCGCTTCCATCAGTTCGATCGTCGCGCGCACGGCGTCGGGCATGTACATCATCGGCAGCGCCTGGTCTTCGGCGAGGAAGCAGGTATAGCGGCGGTCGCGCAAGGCCGAATGAAAGATCTCGATCGCGTAGTCGGTGGTGCCGCCGCCGGGGGCAGTGCGATGGCTGATCAGTCCGGGATAGCGAAGGCTGCGGACATCGACGCCACGATTTTCGTGATACCACCGGCACCAGCCCTCGCCGGCGAGCTTGGACACGCCATACACCGTGGTCGGCTCCATGATCGTATGCTGCGGCGTCGAATCGGCTGGCGTGCTGGGGCCGAAGGCGGCAATTGAACTCGGCCAGAACACCCGGTCGAGCTGCAGATCGGCGGCCAGTTCCAACGTGTTCAACAGGCTGGTCATGTTCAGCGACCAGGCCCAACCGGGGTTGCGCTCACCCTTGGCCGAAAGTGCCGCAACCAACTGGTAGATCTGGGTGATCTGGTGGCGCTCGGCCACCGCTCGCAGCGCCCGGGCGTCGGTCGCATCGAGGCGTTCATGCCTGAGCGAGGCATGCGGACCGGCCCCGACAATATCGCTGGTCACCACCGCATCCTCGCCATGACGCTCGGCCAGGGCCAGGGCGAGTTCCGTGCCGAGCTGGCCATTGGCGCCGACAATCAGGATCTTGGGTTCGCGCATGTTCACCGCTGTCGGCTGCCGCACCGAAACCGCACGGCAACCGTTCGTGTCGAAAAGGGGCGGCAATTATACGGCCCACTCCACGATTGCGCCGAACCGGTCCGGAGCACCGGTCTTGCGCGGCAAGAGTGCGCAGACTGGCCCGTGCCTATTCGCGATCTCCAGCCTCGACGATCCAGCGCTCGATCTTGGCGTCGAGCACGTCCAGTGGCAATGCGCCGTCCTTCAGCACCTCGGTGTGGAATGCCCGTACGTCGAAGCGCGTGCCGAGTCGGGTCTCGGCCCGATTGCGCAACTCGCGGATCTTCAGTTCGCCGATCTTGTAGGCCAGGGCCTGGCCGGGAATAGCCATGAAGCGTTCGGCTTCGGCGACCATGCGCTCTTCGGGTTCGGGCGAGTGGGCACGCATGTAGGCCAGGGTCTGTTCGCGATCCCAGCCCAGGGCGTGCAGGCCGGTGTCGGTGACCAGGCGAATCGAGCGCCACAACTCGGCGGCCAGGCGTCCGTAGTACGCATACGGGTCTTCATAGGCGCCCAGCTCCTCACCCAATGACTCGGCATACAAGCCCCAGCCCTCGCTGTACGCTGTGTAGCTGCCGAAACGGCGAAACCTGGGCAGGTCCGGCAGTTCCTGCTGCAAGGCCAGCTGGTAGTGATGGCCAGGTTCAGCCTCGTGCAGGTACAAGGCCATCATCGCCCAGCTCGGTCGCGCATGCAGGTTCGCGGTGTTGACATAGAACACGCCAGGACGGCTGCCGTCCTCGCTCGGTCGCTGGTAGGAGGCCGCCGATGCCGAAGCGGCACGGAACGGCTCGACCGCCCGGATGACGAAATCGGCCTTCGGCTGGCTCTCAAACAGGAGCGACATCTTTGGACCGACCTGTTCGCGCATCGCTTCGTAGCCCGCCAGCAACTGTTCCTCGGTAGCGAAGAAAAAACGCGGGTCACTGCCGGTGAAAGCGAAAAATTGCTCGCGCGTGCCGTCGAAGCCGACCTTGCTCCGAACACCATCCATCTGCGCCAGAATGCGCTCGACCTCGGCCAGGCCGATTTCGTGGATCTGCTCCGGACTCAGATCGGTCGTGGTGCTGTTGCGGACCTGGAACGCATACCAGTCGCGACCGTTCGGCAAGTCCCACATGCCCACGGTCTCGCGAGTCGCCGGCAGATACTCATCGGCGATGAACTCGGCCAGGCGGGTATACGCGGGCACGATCAGGTCGGTGATCGCCGCCCGGTAGGCTGCGACGATACGCTCGCGCGGCTGCTCGGAGATCGCTGCGGGCATGGATTGAATCGGACGCCAGAAGATACTGGCCTCGACCTCGTCGACGACGTGGGCGCGAATCTGCGGCAGCGATTTCTCCATCAGTACCCGCGGCTGCACGACGCCGGCGGCCATGCCTTCGCGCATATTGCTGATCGCCTGATCGACAATCGCCGGCATCTGCTCCATGCGCCGAAGCCAGTTGTCGTAGTCCTGTTCGTTCTGAAACGGTTGCGCGCCGGTGCCGGAACCGAGCATCGCGAACATCGAGGTGATGTTGTAGAACTGGTTGATCGGCTGCAGATACGCCGGAAACCGATAGCCCTCCAGGTCGCGCTCGCGCGCACGCACGAACATGTCATGGCTGATCCGGTCCTGGCCGGTCAGCGCTTGCGGATCGATCGCGCGCACACGCTGCAGCCAGCGCTCGGTGAACGCGCGCTGCCGGTCGCGGTGCTCGGCGGCGAGAAAGTTCGGCAGGCGATCGTTGTAGCGGCGTTCGCCGAGCTGGGTCGATTGCAGCGGGTTCAGCTCCAGCGATTCCTCGAAATACTGGTCATACAAGCCGGCCAGCTCGCTCGCGGGTGCTGTCGCCTGGTTGGCGCTCTGCACAGGACTGCCGGCACCTGCCTGCGCAGCCGGTGCGACGTCATTGCCGCGATCGCCGCAGGCGCTGACGAGCGCGATCACGAACGATAAAAACAATGTGCGGCTGGGCATGACGGAACTCTCAGGCATTGCAGGAATTGCCGAGCCTAACGGTCAAGGCGCGCCGGTTCCAGGTCGATGGTCATGGCACAGCGACCGCCTGCGCCGAGCCGAGCCGGGGCACGGACGAGCCGATCGCGACTAGCTACACTGCCGCGATATACCAACTGGAGAGCCACGGCATGACTGAACGAGCCTCGCTGCCGACTCGGCGGCCGCGACCCGTCCTTGTTCATGTCGCGTCGCCCCGGCATCGTGCCGCCCCGGCCGTCGGCGAAGCGGCTGGGTAGTCATGGGCCAGGTGACTCGCGTTGCGCAACTGCTGACCGAAGGCCGTGCCACGCTGAGCGCTGACGACGGTCACCGCGAGGCCGAACTGCTGCTGGCACGGGCACTGGCCCGCGACCGCGCCTGGCTGCGCGCTCACGATACCGATCCGGTGGATGTCAAGACGGTCGCGCGCTACCGCGAATGGTTGCACCGGCGTTCGGAAGGGATACCGATCGCCTACCTGCTCGGTGAGCGCGAGTTCTGGTCGCTGCCGTTGCGGGTGTCGCCGGCGGTGCTGATTCCGCGCGCCGATAGCGAGCGCCTGGTCGAGCTGGCGCTGGACCATATTGCCGTCGATCGCCCCACCCGCGTTGCCGACCTGGGTACCGGCAGCGGCGCGATCGCGTTGGCGATCGCTCGCGAACGGCCGCAGGCGCAGCTGGTCGCCACCGACACCAGCGCCGCGGCGCTGGCGGTGGCTAACGAAAATGCCTGCACGTTTGGTTTGTCCGACCGAGTCCGACTGCACCAGGGCAGTTGGCTTGCCGCCCTGACCGGCGAGGCGCCGTTCGACGTCATCGTCAGCAACCCGCCCTACATCGCGGCCGCCGACCCGCATCTGGATCAGGGCGATCTACGCTTCGAACCGCTACTGGCGCTGAGTTCGGGGCCGGACGGACTGGACGCGATCGCGGAAATCGTCCGCAGCGCAGCCGAGCATCTCGTCGCTGGCGGCTGGCTGCTGCTCGAACATGGACATGATCAGGCAGCCGCCGTGCGTGGTCTGCTTGGCGATGCCGGCTTCGACGCCATCCGCAGCGATACCGATCTGGGTGGCAACGATCGGGTCAGCCAGGGCCGCAAGAGTACAAGCCCGCAGCGGTAAGGGCGAGCAGACCACGCCGACCTCCAACCAATTGCGAAGCCTGTTCCTGAGCCTTAGGAAACTGCGGCGCCGCGTGCCGCCGCCAAGGACAGAGCCTGCGGCCACCGTTTCAGGATCGCGGCCTTGATGCCGGCGGCATCGAGACCACAGTCGATCAGCAGCTGTTCGCGGCTGGCGTGCTCCAGGAAGTGGTCGGGCAAGCCGAGAATCAGCACCGGGGTATCAACGCCCTCGCGCGCAAGCAGCTCAAGCACCGCACTGCCGGCGCCACCGCGCTCGGCGTTGTCTTCGAGCGTGATCAAGCCGACGTGTGTCCGTGCCAACTCCAGCACCAGGGCCTCGTCGAGAGGTTTGACGAAGCGCATGTTCACCGCGGTCGCATCGAGCTCGACGGCGACCTGCTCGGCGGTGGCGACCAGGGCGCCGAAACCGAGCAGCGCCAGACCACGGCCGCGACGGCGCAGTTGTGCCTTGCCGATCGGCAGCACCTCCAGGCCGGGTTCGATGGCGACGCCGGGACCGGTTCCACGCGGATAGCGGACCGCAGCCGGACCGGGATGCCGGAATCCGGTACTGAGCATGATCCGGCACTCGTTCTCATCGGCCGGAGCCATGACCACCATGTTCGGGATGCAGCGCAGATAGCTGAGATCGAAACTGCCGGCATGGGTGGCGCCGTCCGGACCGACCACGCCGCCGCGATCGATCGCGAACAGCACGTCCAGATTCTGCAGCGCAACGTCGTGGATCAATTGATCATAGGCCCGCTGCAGAAACGTCGAATAGATCGCGACCACCGGCTTGCTGCCTTCGATCGCCATGCCGGCGGCGAGGGTCACGCTATGCTGTTCGGCAATGCCAACATCGAAATAGCGCTGCGGGTACTGCTTGGAGTAGCGCACCAGACCGGAACCCTCGCGCATTGCCGGAGTGATCGCGAGCAGACGTGGATCTGCGGCGGCCATGTCGCACAGCCAGTCGCCGAAAACCTGTGTGTAACTGGGCTTGGCCGGCGCGCTCTTTCCGACCATGCCCCGGCTTGGATCGAACGGCGACACCGCGTGATAGCCGATCTGGTCGACCTCAGCCTGTTCGTATCCTTTGCCCTTCTTGGTGATGATATGCAGCAGTTGCGGACCGCGCAGGCCCTGCAGGGTGCGCAGCGCCTGGATCAGCGCCGGCAGATCATGACCATCGATCGGACCGGTGTAGTGAAACCCGAACTCCTCGAACAAGGTCGACGGCACAAACATGCCCTTCCAGTGCTCCTCCCAGCGACGCAGGAAGCGCCAAACCCGGGAACCACGGGTCAGGCGCCGCTTGGTCCGCTCGCGCAGCTGAACCAGGGTCGGGCTGGTCATCAGCCGGGCCAGGATCTTGGTCAGCGCGCCGACGTTCTCGGAGATCGACATCTGGTTGTCGTTCAATACCACCAGCAGGTCGGGCTCGGGATGCAGATCGCCGCCATGATTCAACGCCTCGAACGCCATCCCGGCGGTCATCGCGCCATCGCCGATCACGGCAACGGTACGTTGGTCGCGACCCTGGCGCTGGCTGGCGATCGCCATGCCCAGGGCAGCCGAGATCGACGTCGAGGAGTGGCCGACACCGAGGGTGTCGTATTCGCTTTCCTCGCGCCGCGGGAACGGTGCCAGTCCGTTTTTCTGCTTGATCGTGCCGATCCGGTCACGGCGACCGGTCAGGATCTTGTGCGGATAGCATTGATGACCGACATCCCAGACGATACGGTCGTCAGGCGTGCGATACAGGTAGTGCAGCGCGACGGTCAGCTCGATCACGCCCAGCCCGGCGCCAAAATGGCCGCCGGATTGCGATACCGACTCGATCAGGTAGTCGCGCAGCTCGGCGGCTACGGCGCCCAGCCGGGTTTCCGGCAGAGCACGCAGATCGGCCGGCGAGTCGATGCCGGAAAGAAGGGGATAGCGGCTGGAATCGATCATGACAGGCCATTGTCGGCCACCTGCGGGCACGCCAGCAAGCGCCGCGGCGCCTGCGGCTCAGCCTCGGCTAAGCTGGCAGCGCGCGCCGATCACGCGGCAGATGGGAAACCAGGAATTCCATCTGGTCGGCCAGAATGTTGCGATTGGACAGGATCAGGTGCTCGACCCAGCTCGGCCGATACGGCACGGCGAGCAGGGGCATGGCGGCCTGGGTCGGCGTTCGCGAACCCTTGCGGACGTTGCAGCCGATGCAGGCCGAAACCACGTTCTCCCAGGTATCACGACCACCGCGCGAAACCGGCAGGACGTGATCGCGAGTCAGCTCGCCACGACTGAAATGGCCGCCGCAATACAGACATAGATAGCGGTCGCGAGCAAACAGCGCGACATTGGTCAACGCCGGCGCCGGGTCGCAGCCGCGCAACCGGGCCTGACCGCGACTGGCGACGATCGGATGCAGGCGCAGGATGCTCTGACAGTTTCTGCTGCGGTTGTAGCCGCCATGCACGGTCAGACAGGCTTCGCCGTGGGTCCACAACACCGCGTCGCGCACGTACAGGCAGACGGCATCCTGCCAGCTGATCCAGTCCAGGATCCGCCCGGTCGAATCCAACGACAATACCCGTGTTGCGTTCAACTGATGTACCGGCATTCGGTGCTCCGAATCTCCAGATCTCCCCGAGCATACCCAGTTTCCGTGACGCTTCCTAGTCGAGTAGCTCATGTCTGACCGGTTGCAACGATAGCCGAACGGCTCTGCTTGCGGTTCGTGCAGCCCACGTATTGCTTTGGGCGGGCACCGGCAAAGAAAAAGCCCGGCAAAGCCGGGCTTTTTCCACCTACTTAAAGACAGCCGATCAGTTCTGTACGACCAGCTCAACGCGGCGGTTGCGCTGACGACCTTCACGGCTCGCGTTGTCGGCGATTGGACTCAACTCGCCATAGCCACGCGAGGACAGGCGGTGAGAAGCGATGCCGTTGCCGACCAGGTACTCATAGACAGCCTGGGCGCGACGGTCGGACAGGCCCTGGTTGTACTCGACCGTACCGATGCTGTCGGTATGGCCGGCGACCTCGACCCGGATGTCCGGATACTGACGCAGCACTTCGGTGGCCTCGTCGAGGGTCTGACGCGACTCCGGACGCAGGGTCGACTTGTCGAAGTCGAACTCGACACCGCGCAGATCGACGGCGACCGGCAACGGACAGCCGTCCGGACCGACGACGGTCCCTGGCGGGGTGTTCGGGCACAGATCGTCGCAATCGTTGACGCCGTCGCCGTCACTGTCCAGCTCGGAGCAATGCGGCTCAGCCGGCGGCGGCGGCGGCGGCGGTGGCGGCATCGGTTCCGGATCAACCGGAAGCTCCGGACTACCCAGGGCGATCTGTACACCGAGAGCGAGGATCCAGTCGCCGAAATCCTTGGCGTTCGGAACCGACTCGTCATCCATGTCGTAGCGGTAGATCGCCTCGGCGCGACCGCGCACACGGTGACTGAAGTCGTAGCTCAGACCGCCACCGGCCTGGGCCATGAAGTCCCAGCCCCGATTGACATTGTTGTTGTCGTGAAGATTGGCGCCGCCGCCAACCAGCAAATAGGGCTTGAACGCACCATCGCCGAAGAACTGGCGATAAGTCAGGGCAACACCCACGTTGGCAAAATTTCCGTTGTCAAACGACTTCGGCTGGTTCGTGCGCGTAGTGCGGTCGATCGAAAATTCCAGGGCAGCATTGTTGCCGAAATACTTGCCAATGCCGAGCGAGCCGAACACCGAGCCCTCCTCGGTCAAGCGGTCAGTGTCACTATGGTAATAACCAACGCTGGGCGCTACGTACCAGCCATCAGCGGCTTGCACCGCACCGGCGGCAGCAAACAGCCCCAGCGTGATGGAAGCCATCAAGCAATTGCGTTTCATCGGGAGTCTCCTCTTTTTTGATTGTTGCCGGCGCCCAAGCGGGCTCAAAACAGCCACAGCAGTGTAGCCCAAGGACTATGCGATTACAGCCCTAAGGCGCATTCGTTTAACTTGCGCTTAACTGTTTACCATCTTGGCGAACCTACCGCAAGTCCTTGTCCAGGATGGAGAAGACGTCAAGAAACTGTGAAAGCGGCAAGGCGTCGAGCGCCTCGGGGCGTTCAGACAACTCGAGCAGTCGCATGGATTGGGCGGGAGGAAGGTGCGCGGCGACGGCGGCGCGGAATTTCGCCATCAGGACCGGAATACCCTCGTCCCGGCGCCGACGGTGGCCGATCGGATAGTCGATTGCGACCCGCTCGCTGCAACTGCCGTCCTTGAAGAACACCTGTACGGCATTGCCGATGTAGCGTTTGTCCGGGTCGAAGTAATCGCGGGTGAACCGCTCGCACTCGCATACCTGCATGCGCTCGCGCAAGGCATCGATCCTGGGATCGGCGGCAACCTCGTCGCCATAGTCGTCGGCGGTCAGGCGGCCAAAGATCAGTGGCACCGCGACCATGTACTGGAGGCAGTGGTCGCGATCGGCATAGTTGGCCAACGGCCCGGTCTTGTCGATGATGCGCGCTCCGGCCTGCTGGGTTTCGATCACGACGCGCTCGATCTGGTCGATGCGATCCTTGACCTGATCATGCAGGCGGATCGCGCACTCGACCGCGGTCTGGGCGTGGAACTCGGCTGGATAGCTGATCTTGAACAGCACGTTCTCCATCACGTAGCTGCCGAACGGGCGCTCGAACTCGAATCGTCGGCCGTGGAACAGGACATCGTAAAAGCCCCAGGTCTTGGCGCTGAGCGCCGACGGATAGCCGACCACGCCCCTGTCGACGGCGTTCAAGGCATGAATGACCGCACGACGGCAGGCATCGCCGGCAGCCCAGCTCTTGCGCGGCCCGGTGTTTGGTGCATGCCGGTAGGTGCGCAGCGCTCCGCCGTCGAGCCAGCTGTGCGACAACGCGGTGATGATCTGTTCCTTGTTGCCGCCGAGCATCGCGGTGGCAACCGCGGTCGAGGCCAGACGAACCAGGATCACATGGTCCAGTCCGACCCGGTTGAAACTGTTCTTCAGTGCATAGCAGCCCTGGATCTCGTGCGCCTTGATCGCCCAGCCGAGCACGTCGCGGATGGTGATCCGCGCTCCGCTCTCGCGTTCGGCACGTCGGTCCAGCCAGTCGCCGACCGCAAGAATCGCGCCGAGGTTGTCCGATGGGTGGCCCCATTCGGCGGCCAGCCAAGTGTCATTGAAGTCCAGCCAGCGAACTTGGGCACCAATGCAGAACGCGGCCTGGGCCGGGTCCAGTTCCAGTCCCGTGCCCGGCACACGGGCACCGCCCGGCAGCACAGCCCCTGGCACCAGCGGCGCCAAGTGCTTGACACAGGACGGGAACCCCATCGCCAGCATCGCGCAAGCCAGCGAATCCAGCAGCATGTACCGGGCGGTCTGGAACGCTTCGTCGGAATCGATGCTGATGTCGACGACATAGTCGGCTATATCGACCAGGGGTTGATCGTATGCGGGACGCTGCGCAGAGCGCGGGTCGTGTCGGTCCATTGCTGGATACTCCAAGATGGCAGGCTGGGCAATCCGGGACGGCGGGCGATGCTCGGTTCAGGTTCACTACGGCAGGATCTTCCGTCAGCGACTCGCGCAGCGCCAAGACAAGTGCTGGGCGTCTGATCGCGGATCAGACTACCCCGCCGGCCCGACGTCGTTACACTACGCCCCAGTTCAGAATTTCGCCCATGAAACTCTCGCGTCTGTTGCTAACCGTCCTGCTGTCGCTGCCGGCCCTCGCCGGAGGCCAGCCGTTGCCGACCACCGATCCGAACGAGTTTGATCGCTTCGAGCGCATGAACCGTAAGGTGTTCGCCTTCAACCAGGGCGCCGACCGATATCTGATCCGGCCGCTCGCACTCGGGTATGAACGGATCACTTCCCCCGAGGTGCGCAACGTCGTCAACAACTTCTTCGGCAATCTGCGTCTGCCGATGTCGGCACTGCACGCGTTGTTGCAGGGCAAGCCGCGCGCCGCAGGCGACAATCTGCGCCGCTTCGGCGTCAACAGCACGGTCGGTCTGCTCGGACTGTTCGACCCGGCCAGCAGCTTCGGTTTTCACGGTCAGCAGGAGGATCTCGGTCAGACCCTGGCGGTCTGGGGCATGCCCGAGGGGGTTTACCTCGTGCTGCCGTTCCTCGGACCGAGCAGTGGGCGCGACGCATTGGGCGGAACTGTTGACAGCTATGTCGACCCGGTCAATTTCTATGCCCGCCGTGAGAGTGACTACCGCCCCCCGGCGCTGGAGCTGGTCAACCGGCGTGCCTTGTTCTTCCAGACCGAGCGCTTCATCGACGAAGCGTACGACCCGTATGTGTTCGTTCGCGACGCTTACCGGCAACGACGGGTCTATGCAATCTACGACGGCAACCCGCCACCGGACGTGGTTGAGCTGCTGTTGATGCCCGAAGACGATCCGGCCGATTTGCTCGACGACGACTAAACCATCGACTGCCTGTGCAGCGCCCAGTCAGGCGAACAGTTCGGCATCAAGATCAGACAGCCGTGCCAGCGCGCGCAGGCCGACCGGCGGGTGGCACAGACGCAGATGAACGCCACGGCGACCGGCCTCGGCCCGCCACTCGACCAGGACCGCCAGGCCGGCACTGTCACTGCCGCGGATACCCGTGAGATCGACGGCCAGGCTGCCGCCGCTAGGCAGCTTGGCCAGCAGATCGGCCAGCGCAGCGGCGGCGGTTGCCAGGACCAAATCGCCTTCCAGGCACATACCGCCTTCGCAGCCCAGCGCCTGAAACGCCGGCAGCGGCTTCGGAGTCGATTGCGCGTTCAACCGGCTGGCACCTCGAACGCGTCGATGCCCTGCTGCTCCAGGCGATCGATGACGGCGTCGATGCTGGTGCGCTGGATCTCGCCGACGACCTGGTTGCGGTAGTTGGTGACGTAGGAAATGCCCTCGATGACGACATCGAAGGCTTTCCACTCGCCGCCGCGCGTCTTCCGGAAAGCATAATCCACCGGCACGCGGGTGCCGTCATTGATGATCACTTCGGTGCGCACCGTGGTGCGGCGCTCGTTGAGTTCGCCGCGGAACGGCAGTACGCGCACTGATCCACGCGTGTACTGCAACAGGGCATCGCCATAGCGATTGACCAGGGAATCGTAGAACGCGCGGGTGAAACGCTGGCGCTGGTCAGCGCTGGCCTCGCGAGCGTAGCGGCCCAGTACCAGCAGGGCGGCATAGTCGGTATCGAAACTGCTGAGCACGACATCATCGATGACGGCATTGAGTGCTATGCGGTCATTGCTCAGCTCGTCGCGCCGGGCCTCGATGGTCTCGTCCAGACGCTGGGCAATGTCCTCGACGATCGCAACCGGATCGTTCTGGGCCTGGCCCGGGACCGAGTACAGGCCGAGAACCAGCAGACCGCACAGCAACAGCTTGATCATGGGCATTGCGATACCTCGTTTTGGTGGTTCTTGCAGCTTCGACGATGCAGTGCCATGGCTCGCTCAATTGCCCGTGCCACCGCCTTCGCCGCCGATCAGATACTTGCCGATCAACTCCTCCAGCTGCATCGAGGACTCGGTGAGCAGGAACTCGTCGCCTTCGGCCAGAAACTCCGGGCTGCCGCCCGGCTTGATCGCAACGTATTGGTCACCGAGCAGGCCACTGGTATAGATGCTCAGGCTGGAATCGTCCGGCAGTTCACTGAAGCCGCGGTCGACATCAATGACGACGATCGCATCCAGACTGACGGCATCCAGGGTAACCGAGCGCACTGAACCGATCGTGACCCCGGCCAGCTTGACCGGTGCGCGTTCCTTGAGCTGGCCGATATTGGTAAAGCGGGCCTTCAGGCTGTAGCTGTCGCCGACCCGGTATCCGGCCAGACTGGTGGTCTGGGTGGCCAGGAATGCCAGGGCGGCAAAACCCAGCACAATGAACAGGCCGGTGCCGATCTCGAACGAGCGGTTCGTGGCCATAGTGGTACTCCTACATCAGGAAAGCGGTGAGGACGAAGTCGAAGGCGAGAATCGCGATCGCCGAGTAGATGACGGCGCGGGTGGTGGCATAGGCCACGCCCTCGCCAGTCGGACGGGCGTTGTAGCCTTGAAACACTGAGATCAGCCCGATCAGCACACCGAACACCAGGGCCTTGAACACGCCGGCCATCAGATCTTTCCAGACGTCGACGCTGCCGACCATGCTCGACCAGAACACGCCGTTGTCCAGACCGAGCCAGAGCACCGCCGACCAATGGGCGCCCAGTATCGCCAGGGCACTGAAGATCACGCACAGCAGCGGCATCGCCAGCACGGCAGCGAAAAAGCGCGGCGCGACCACGAAACGCATCGGATCGACGGCCATCATCTCCATCGCCTCGATCTGCTGGGTCGAACGCATCAGGCCGATTTCGGCGGTGATCGCGGTGCCGGCGCGGCCGGAGAACAGCAGCGCCGCAACCACCGGACTGAGCTCGCGGTACAACGACAGTGCGGTCAATGTGCCCAGGGCGCCGGTGGCACCGAACTGGCTCAGCGCCTGGTAGTACTGCAGACCCAGGACCAGACCGACGAACAGCCCCGAGACGATGATGATGGTCAGGCTCATCGCACCGACGAACCAGAGCTGGCGAACATGCAGGCCGAAGCGCAGCAAGCTGACCGGCAGCACCAGCACGATCCTGCCCAGAAACATGCCCATCGCCCCGATGTCGCGGACGAAGCCGAGCAAGGAGCCGAAACTGTCACGCAATGCGCGAGTCATCATGACGAGGGACCGAGCCGAAAATCGCTGGCCAATGGCGCCGCCGGATAGTGGAACGGCACCGGCCCATCGCTCAATCCCTGCAGGAACTGCCGAACCATTGGCGATGGATCTGCGAGCACCTGCTTGGTCTCGCCCTGGGCGATGACCTGACCACCGGACAGCACCACCAGTCGATCGGCGACCTGCCGGAGGTGTTCGATTTCGTGCGCGACCACGATACTGGTCAGCCCGAGGGTGCGATTCAAGGTTCGGATCAGCTCGACCACGGCGGCGACCGCGATCGGATCCAGCCCGACAAAGGGTTCGTCATAAAGAATCAGCTCCGGATCCAGGGCAATCGCCCGCGCCAATGCGACCCGCCGTGCCATGCCCCCGGACAGCTCCGCCGGCGCCAGGTGCGCGGCCCCGCGCAGACCGACCGCCTGCAATTTCATCAACACCAGGGTCCGGATCAGGCGCTCAGGCAAATCGGTGTTTTCGCGCAGTGGGAACGCGACATTGCCGAACACGTCCAGGTCGGTCAGCAGGGCGCCGTGCTGGAACAGCATGCCCATGCGCCGACGCAGCGCGTACAGCTCGCGCGTACGCAGGCGACCGACCTCCTGACCGAACACCTCCACGCTGCCTTCGTCGTACCGCAGCTGGCCGGTAATGTGACGCAGCAAGGTGGTCTTGCCGGTGCCGCTCGGTCCCATGATCGCGGTGACGCTGCCGCGCGTGATGTCCAGATCAATGCCGTCGAAAATGCTTTTTCCGCCCAGGCGCGTCACCAGGCCGCGAATGCGCACCACCGGCATGGTGTCGTTCGCGGCTGGAGCGGTGGTGGTTGCGGGCATCGGCACGGGAAGAATCGTTAAGGGGGCGTAAGTGTGCCATAGCCCCAGGTTGCCGCCCGAGACACGTTCAGCGACGGTTGCGCCGCCCGGGCGCCGACAGCGCCCTGTCTGGACGCTCGCTCTACAATCGGCCTCATGCTCGACCATTTCGCGATGCGCTATCGGCGCCTGGGCCGTTCCGGCCTGCAACTGTCGGCGCTGTCCTACGGCGCCTGGGTCAACTTCGGCCGCGAGGTCGGTCGCGGCCAGGCGCGCGAACTGCTGGCCTGCGCCTGGGACCATGGCGTCAATTTCTTCGACAACGCCGAATCCTATGGCCACGGTGAGGGCGAAAGAATCATGGGCGACGCGCTCGCCGATCTACGCCTGCCACGCGACGGCTGGTGCGTATCGAGCAAGGTGTTCTTCGGCGCCGCACCGGAACCACGTCCGACCCAGCGTGGCCTGTCGCGCAAGCATGTCATCGAAGCCTGTCACCAGGCGCTGAAACGACTGCGGGTCGAGCACCTGGATCTGTATTTCTGTCATCGCCCCGATCCAAAGACACCGATCGAGGAGACCGTGGCCGCGATGGACCTGCTGATCCGCCAGGGCAAGGTGTTGTACTGGGGCACGTCGGAGTGGCCGGCCGGCGACATCCGGCACGCCATCGAATACGCGCGCTCGGCGGGGTTGTCAGCACCGACGATGGAGCAGCCGCAATACAACCTGTTCACCCGGCACCGTCTCGAGCACGAGTACGCACCGCTGTTCGGGCAGTTCGGCCTCGGCAGCACGACCTGGTCGCCGCTGGCCTCGGGCCTGCTCAGCGGCAAGTACGGACGCGGCGGCGAGGGCCGGCTCAGCAGCGCCGACCATGCCTGGCTGGACAATCACGTCGACACCGAGCGCGGTCGCGAACGCCTGCGCCAGGTCGCGCGCCTGGTTCCGATTGCCGATGAGCTCGGCTGCACCCCGGCGCAGCTCGCAATCGCCTGGTGCCTGCTCAATCCGTATGTCTCCACGGTCATTCTCGGCGCCAGCCGGGTCGAACAGCTGCGCGAGAATCTGGCCGCACTGGCGGTTTGTGAACGCATCGATGCCGAACTGCGGTCGCGTATCGAAGGCTGTTTCGAACTTGGGCGCTAACCGTTGATGGCGCCGACCGGACTCGCCTGGATCCCCTCGCCCTTGGGTCGGCTGCGCCTGAGCAGCGACGGTGCCGCCTTGACCGGTCTGCATTTTCATCCGCACGGCATCTCCGAACCGGCGCGGCCCGATGCCGTGATCGAGCAAGCCGAAGCCGAGCTTCGCGAGTACTTCGATGGCCGGCGGCGCAAGTTCGAGGTCAAACTGGCGCTCCACGGCAGCCCCTTCCAGCTCAAGGTCTGGCGGGCGCTCTGTGAGATTCCGTTTGCCATGACCACCAGCTACGGCGAGATCGCCCAGCGTATCGGCGAGGCCGGCGCTGCGCGCGCGGTCGGCCTGGCCAACAACCGCAACCCGATTGCTCTGATCGTTCCATGCCATCGGGTGATCGGCGCCAGCGGCCGACTGGTCGGTTACGGCGGCGGCCTCGCGGCCAAGGATTGGCTGCTGCGGCATGAATGTGAGGTCGCCGGGGCGCAGCCTGCATTGCGCATCTGAATGCGACTCATTATCATCTAACGGATCACCCTGCATTCCCGTCCACGCTTGCAGCCCGGATTCGCTGTGGCTGAACCGATCCACGCCGACAGCGCGCTCGGTGCCTTCAGCGCAATTCGATACTGCCGGTTCGTTGCTGGATTCCACCCTGGCACGACCCGAACCAGACCCCCCGCCAGCCCGTCGCGCACGCGACCGCCAGCCTCCACACCGAACCCGCGCCGGATCACTGCCGGCCATCCATGGAGGATGCCCAATGCTGCGCCCTTGTTCCCTGTTGTCCGCCACCATCGTGCTCACGCTGGCCAGCCCATGCCTACGCGCCGACAACCAGGTCGCCGACGATGGCGGCGACGATGCTGCGACCTTGTCGACAATCACCGTCAGCGCGACCCGCACCGAGCGTGAGGTCGCCGACACGCCGGGCACGGTCACAGTCAAGGAACGCGAGGAACTGGAGCGAGAGCTGGTCACCGACATTCGCGACCTGGTTCGCTACGAGCCTGGCGTCAGCGTCGCCGGTCAACCGACCCGCTTCGGCCTGAGCGGCTTCAACATCCGCGGCATCGACGGCAACCGGGTGCTGATCGAGATCGACGGCATCCGCGTCCCGGATGCGTTCCAGATCGGCAGCTTCTCCAACGCCGGCCGGGATCTGGTCGACATCGACCTGCTCAAACGCGTCGAGATCGTTCGCGGCGCCGCATCGTCGCTCTATGGCAGCAGTGCGATTGGAGGCGTGGTCAGCTTCCAGACCAAGGATCCAGAGGACTATCTGGCGTCCGGCGACCATGGCCATATCGGCCTGAAGACAGGCTGGTACGGCGCCGACGAGGGCCGCTACGGCGGCATCACGGCGGCGGCAGGCGATGAGCGGACGGCGATCCTGTTCGGTTTCAGTCACAGAGAGGGGCACGAAACCGAGAACCAGGGCCGAAACGACAGCGATGGCACCGCCCGGACCACACCGAATCCGCAGAACTACGGTGTCGACAGTGCCCTGGTCAAGACCTTGTTTCGGCCGGCTGACGGACACCGGCTGGAACTGGCCTTCGAAACCGGTCGCGGCGACACCCGCACCGACGTGCGCAGCGGCCGCACGACCACAGTCAGCGTCAACCCCGGCACCGGTGCCGTGACCAGCACGATCCAGGTGCTCGACCTGCGCGGCGACGACCATCGCGAACGCAGGCGCCATGGCGCCCGCTACCGCTATCAGCCGGCGGCAGCATGGATCGACCAGATCGACGCCCAAGTCTATCACCAGCGCAGCAGGACCGAGCAGATCACCGACGAGCTGCGTGAAACCACATCTGCCGCCACCGGTGCGGTCACGCCGCAGGAACGCCACCGCCGGTTCACGTTCAACCAGCAATCCGACGGTGCCGAACTGATGCTGCGCAAGGACCTCGCGCTCGGCGCCAGCCGGCATCGGCTGATCGTCGGCGCCGAATACGTACAGAGCGAGGTCGAGCAGATGCGCGACGGCTACGCCCGTCACCCGGTGACCGGCGTGGTGACGCCGGCGATCCCGCCGGACGTCTTTCCGGTGCGTGACTTTCCGAGCGCCACCATCCGCGACAGCGCGCTGTTCGCCCAGGACGAGATCGAACTGCTGGACGGCCGCGTCAGCCTGATTCCGGGCCTGCGCCTGGACCGATACCGTCTGCAGCCGCGGCCGGACGCGATCTTCACCGAAGACAACCCCGGCGTCGAACCCAGTTCGCTGCGCAGCAGCCGGGTCTCACCCAAGCTCGGTGCCCTATGGTGGTTCACGCCGAACTGGGCGATCACCGGCCAGTACGCGCGTGGCTTTCGCGCCCCGCCGTATAACGATGTCAATGTCGGTTTCACCAACCTGCAGTTCGGCTACACCGCGATCCCGAACCCGGACCTGAAGCCGGAAACCAGCACCAGTGTCGAGTTCGGCCTGCGCGCGGCCTACGATTGGGGACGGCTCAGCCTGACCGCCTTCGACAACCGCTACGACGACTTCATCGAGTCCCTGGTTGCCCTGCCACCGGGCCATCCCGACGCCGTCCCCGGCTTGCTGACGTTTCAGTCGCAGAATCTCAACAAGGTCCGCATCCGCGGCGCCGAAGCCGCGGCTGCACTGGAGTTCGGGGTGCTCGCGGCCGCGCTCGACGGCTTTTCGCTGCGCGCAGCGCTGTCGTACACCCGCGGGGACGACGAAACCGGTGACCAGCCGCTGATCTCGATCGACCCGGCGCGCCTGGTCGCCGGCCTGGCCTATGACGATCCGGCCGGATACTGGGGCCTGGAGCTGGTGACCACCGCCGTTCGTCGGCAAAACCGGATTCCGGCCCGCGAGCCGGCGCTGTACGCCTCACCCGGTCACCTTGTCGTCGATCTGCTCGGCTACTGGCGACCCGTGTCCGGGCTCAGCATCAACGCCGGCGTGTTCAACCTCGGCGACCGCCACTATCTGGAGTGGGCCGACGCGCGGCTGGCCGGGCTGTCGGCAACGTCGACTGCGCTGGACCGCTACACCCGACCCGGACGCAACCTGGCTGTGAATCTGCGCTACGACTTCTGATCCACCCGTCCGTCATTCACTGCGTCCCTGGTCCGGCTCATGCGCAGCCGGGGTTGCGCCAAGCAGCCCGGCTGCGCCAGCGGACCGCTGCTATTGGCCACCCGGGCAATTGTAGATCACCGTGTTTTCGCTATCGCTCCCGAAGGCATTGATGACCTCACCGATACCGGCGGATTTGCACCGCACTGCCGGACTGGTAGATGACACCGCAATCGGCGGCAAACACACCGAAGGGTGCACAACCAAGGTAGTTGGTCGAAGGCAGAGCGTTCGCCAGGCCGGTCGGCGCTGAGGAAGTAATCGACAGCGCGCTTGACTCATGAATGCGAATCGTTATCATTCAATTCTTCTCGCACGGGAGTCCGCAACCGATGAATCCGTCCAGTCCCGCCCTGCCTTGCCGCTCCACCCTGATCCTGAGCCCACGCAGCCCGGCCGTCACCGGTCCGCGCCGGATCGACAGCCTGAGCCTGTTGTCCGGCAATCGTGAGTTGATCATCGAACACGCCGGCTGCGAATACCGGCTGCGCCGTACCCAGAACGACAAGCTGATTCTCACCAAGTAGATCCAGCTCACCCCGCCAACACCATCGGCAGCCAGCCGCAGGCGCTCCCTCGCTCCGTCCACATGCCCGCACGCCAGCCAGCCCGATCCGCTCTTCAGCCATCGGGAATTTCCAACCATGCAAGCCTCATTCGGCGCAGTCCTCGCCCTCACCCTGACCGCGTGCGCCAGCACAGCCCGCATCGAAACCGCCACGCCTGAACTTGCCCACACCGCCCCGACGCCGACGTCGGATCCGGCCGTGATCCCGGACGCCGATCGCGAAGCGATCCTGGCCATGGCCGGCGAATACCGGGTGCGCTTTGCCTTTGACGAGACCGTGGTTCTCGCCGAGGGCTATGAGCGCGCCGAAGCGCAGCGCAGCGGCGCCTACGAGGTCGTTCTGGTCATCACCGACGAGCCCGGACACATCGTCCTGCAACACCTGCTGGTGTCGAAGGCAGGCGGTCATGTCACCAAGCACTGGCGCCAGGACTGGCATTGGCAGGCACAACGGCGCCTGGAGTTCAGCGACGACCAGACCTGGCGTCTGCAGGAGATTCCCGCGGATCGCCAGGACGGCGTATGGACCCAGTGCGTCTACGAAGTCAGCGACGCGCCGCGCTATTGCGGCAGCGGTCGCTGGAATCATCGCTACGGTGTTGCCACCTGGACCTCGGATCGCAGCTGGCGGCCGCTGCCGCGACGCGAGTACAGCAAGCGCGACGACTACAATGCGCTGAACGTGGAGAATCGCCACACGATCGTGCCCGGCGGCTGGAGCCACGAACAGGACAACACCAAGACGATTCGGA